>CALBXO010000444.1 GCA_937890335.1 uncultured Pseudomonadota bacterium
GGCCAGCTCCTCGGCGCTGAAGAAGGCAACGGCGTGCTCCTCTTCCTCTTCCTCACCGATCCCCATGAGGCTGTGGATGTCGGAGTCCGTGATGGACATGCGACTCTCCGCCTGCGACTGCTCCGCCCAGCGGACGCGTCGGGTTTCAAGTTCGCCGAGTCCGAGGCCGAGGAGGCTGACCGGCGGCTCCGTGATGGTGGTGTCGTAGGTGCCGTCGATGTGATTCTGCATGAAGATGTCGCCCTGTTGGAGGGCCAGCATCTCATAGAGCGCGTCCGCGCCGCGCCGCTCGCCGAACTCGGCGTGAGGGATGGTCCCATCCCGAAAGATGACGCGGCCCTTGTGCTCGTCGTGTCGCACGTAGAGCACCGCGGTCCTTCCCGCCAGACAGGCCAGCACGATGATGTCGAGAAGCTCAAGATCCTCCACCGGCGAGCGGGCATCCGCGATGGCCACCAACATGGTAGCGACCCGCGCCGCGAGGGCCTCGGCGTTCATCTCGGCAGCTGCGTACTGGACCACGCAATGATCGTTGATCTGGGCGAGGGCGTCGCCGGCGTGCTCTGTGAGCACGTACATCTGGACGGTGGGCGCGCTCTCGCGGGCGCCCAGCGCCAGCTGAAAGGGGTCCACGGCATCGGACGCGCCGTCGGCGACCACGACGCCGATGTTCTCGTCTTCCAGCAGCGCCGCCGCGCCTTGGGTCGTCGCAGCACGCAGGACGCTCACGTCGCTGCCGAGCGCTTCCTCAATCCCCTCGATGCGACCGTCGTCGTCTCCGACCAGGAGAACCTTGTTCATGAAATCTCACCCTGGGAAACCACTTTTGGTGATATCCCTCGGTGGCATGGCCGTCAAATGCGCGGTCCCGCAGACTTCGGGGTGTGCCGACACCAGAAGCCGGGCATGGTATGGTGTCGCGGCGCGTTCACCGCCGTGTCGACGGCGCAAAGCGGGCGCGCGCCAGACCCTACTGCGAACCCCTGGGAGCCATGAGCCAAGACCTCCGATTCCGCGGCACTGAAGACTACATCGCATCTGGCGACCTCCAGGACGCCGTCAACGTGTCCATTGCGCTGGGTCGCCCGCTGCTCATCAAGGGAGAGCCGGGCACCGGCAAGACGTTGTTGGCGCACGCCATCCAAGCGGGCCTTGGGTTGCCGATGGAGACCTGGCACGTCAAATCCACCACCAAGGCGTCCGACGGCCTCTACCTGTACGACACCGTGCAGCGGCTCAACGACAGCCGCTTTGGCGACGGTGATGTCAGCAACATCGAGCACTACATCAAGCTCGGGCCACTCGGTCGGACTTTTGCCGCTGAAGAGCGCACGGTCCTGTTGATCGACGAGGTGGACAAGGCGGACGTCGAGTTTCCAAACGACCTCCTGCACGAGCTGGACGCGATGCGGTTCCACGTGTTGGAGACCGGCCGTGAGGTGGTCTCCCGGCACCGCCCCGTCGTGGTCATCACGTCCAACGCGGAGAAGGAGCTGCCCGACGCGTTCCTGCGGCGCTGTGTCTTCCACTACATCTCGTTCCCAACGCCAGAGCTGATGAAGGACATCATCGCTGTGCACCACCCAGGTTTTGACCAGCAGCTACTGGCCAAGGTGCTGGTGAAGTTCTACTGGCTCCGGGACCAGGCGGGACTGCGCAAACGCCCGTCGACCAGCGAGCTCATCGACTGGATTGGCGCGCTTATCCACGGCGGCATTGACGAGGAGCTCCTCCAGAACCAGTTTCCGTTTCTGGGTGTTCTGCTCAAGAAGGAGACGGACATCGCGGTCGTCAACCGAACGCTGCTTGGCCGGCGCTAGGGGGGGACGCCGTGTTCGTTGGATTCTTCTTTCATATGCGTGCGCGCGGGATTCCAGTCTCGCTGACGGAGTGGCTCAGCCTGATGCAGGCCATCGGCATGGGGCTCGAGCATCAGTCGATGCCCGGCTTCTACCACCTGTGTCGGTCTCTGTGCGTGAAGACCGAGGCCCATTTTGACCTCTACGATCAGTGCTACGCCGAGTGGTTCAAGGGCGTGGAGGCTCCAGCGGGCGTGGCCGAGGAGATCCTCAAGTGGCTGGAGAATCCGATTTTCCCGCGAGAGCTGACGGCTGAAGAGATCGCGGCGCTCAAGGAACTCGACCTCGACGAGCTGCGGCGGCAGTTCGAGGAACGCCTGCAGGAGCAGGACGAGCGGCACGATGGCGGCAACCGCTGGGTTGGGACCGGCGGTACCTCACCGTTTGGTCACGGCGGCCAGCACCCCACAGGCGTGCGCGTGGGGGGAGCTGGCGGCGGCCGCAGTGCGATGCAGATCGCGCAGGAGAGGCGGTTCAAGAATCTCAGGCACGATCGGGTTCTGGACGTGCGGCAGATCTCCGTGGCGCTGCGCAAGCTGCGGCGTCTTGGCCGGGACGGCCGGCCCGACGAACTCGACATCGACGAGACCATCGACAGCACCGCGCGAAACGCCGGCGACATCGACCTCATCTTCCGACCCGAGCGCAAGAACACGGTCAAACTGCTGCTTCTGATGGACGTCGGCGGCTCGATGACGCCCTACACCCGGCTGTCGGAGCGGCTGTTCTCGGCTTCTCACCAGGCGTCGCATTTCAAAGCGTTCAAGCACTTCTACTTTCACAACTGCCCGTACGAGACGCTCTTCACGGACATGACGCGCCGCGAGGGGCGCCCCACGCTCGAGGTGCTCGAGGAGCTCGATCGGTCCTGGTACTGCGTGGTCGTGGGAGACGCGTCCATGCATCCGTACGAGTTGAGCGTCGCCGGCGGCGCGATCGATTACTTCCACAACAACGACGAGGCCGGCCTGACGTGGCTGGCCCGCATCAAGGAGCGGCTTCCGCAGTGCGTGTGGCTCAACCCCGAGCCGCCCCAGTATTGGTACGTGCGGTCCATCCAGATGGTGCAGGAAGTCTTTGATATGTTTCCGTTGACAGTGGAAGGTCTGGACGCCGCGCTCGACGAGCTCAAACGCAAGCGCCAGCGGTTCCGTTGGAGCGCCTGACCCGCTACCGACGTCCCGCGGTGGGTCTGGGTCTGGCGGTGCTGATCGCCTCCGTGCTGGCGGGCAATTTCCTGTACTGGGGTGCGCAGTCTCGCGACGCGTTGGAGCCAACGCTCTCGTTTCCGGTCGACGTCCTGGAGGGCGCGGAACCCGCAACCGCTGGCGACTCGGTGCGGGTGATGACCTGGAACATCGCCTATGCGCGCGGTGGGGTCTGGCTGGCGGGTGAAACGCATTCGAAGGTCGAGGTGGTGGGTGTGCTCGAGCGCATTGCCCACCACGTCGCGGCGGTAGACCCCGATGTGCTGGCGCTTCAGGAGGTGGACTTTGCCTCGGATCGTACCAGCGGCGTGGACGAGCTCGCGTGGCTCCAGCGAAGGCTCGGCTACCCCTACGCGGCCTGGGTGACGACTTGGGAGGTGCGCTATGTCCCGTACCCGGCTTGGCCCATCGAGGCCCACGCTGGCGCAATCCACATGGGGATGGCGGTCCTGAGCAAACACCCGGTTGTGTCCAACGTCCGCCACCATCTGCCCGAACCCAGCGAGACGTCTGCGCTGTACGACGCCTTCTACGTGAAGCGGGCAGTGCAGCACGTGGGAATCGACGTGGGCGGTCAGAGGTTGCACGTGTTCAATACGCATCTCGAGAGCATGTTCCTGGACAATCGGAGGGTGCAGATTGGGGTCATGGGCGCTGTCGTCGACGAAGCCTGTGCATGCGTAGACGACGTGTGTCGGGCCAGGTGCCTGGTGCTCGGCGACATGAACTCGCCGCCCACGGGCGGGG
>CALBXO010000445.1 GCA_937890335.1 uncultured Pseudomonadota bacterium
CACTGATCACGCTCGCAAGGAGAGTGGCGTGCTTTCTTCGCCGAGGTCATCTAGGGAGCGTGTAGCGCATTGGCGGACCGAGCCTCGGCGAGACAAACAGCGCCGAATTTCGTGCGGCCGCCGGACGGCGATACCGCAGTATCGTCGGCCGAAGGCCGTGCGGAAGGCGGTGTTGTTTGGCCGACGAGGCGACGGGAGTCAATGTGCTACATGCTCCCAGCGCCGCCCCCGCTGCTGTTGTGACTACAGCGGCAGCGGGGTGCCGGCCGCCTCGGCATGAAGGCGCAGCGCGCCAAGGATCGCATCGGCGTCGCGGGGACCCAGACGCGCGAGGCGTTGGTCTTGCCGGGGCAACCGCTCTACCACCTGGGTCGGCGCCACCGGAACCGCAAACCGGATCCGCTTGGCACCCGAGGCCACGGTCAGGTTCAACATCCACAGCGCGCTTGGATGCGAGGCGGCGGCGAGGTCCGGCTGCACGGCCGCGGTGACAGTGAAGGGACCGGCAAGGTCGATGGCCACGCCGGGCCCGTCGCGCTTGACGGACCCCGACCACCACCAAAGCGTCGAGCCCTCCAGCGACATCCACCGCTCCACCCCGGCCGCCTCTCCGAGCGGCGCGCGTAGCGACGCTGTGAGGTTCTGTGCCGTGGACCGCACGGGCCACGCGAAGGGGGCGTCGGACAACTCCTCCCTCCGCACCACCATCTCCATTCTTCCACTCAGCTCGCGCTCGGCGACCCCACGACGCCACCGAACCAACAGGTACATCACGGGCGGGCCGGCGAGAAACACGAGGGCCAGGGCCAGCGAAACGAGCTCGTGGAGACCTTGGTCGTAGGCAAAGTCCCGGTAACTCAAGGAGCGCTGATCAATGAAAATGAACGTGTAAACCAGGCTGAAAGCGCCGAACGCGGCCACTCCCACGAGACCCAGGGCCTGTTGCCAGCCCTTGCCAGCGCTCTGTTTGACGAGCGCCACAACCCCCAGCATCCCGAGCAGGCCCCAACACCACGGAAGGACAGCCAGGATACGGTGCCCAAACACCGCATCGCTGACGGAGATCGGTAGCTCGGTGACGACAAAGGGGACCACAAAGGCCGCGACCAAGGGAATGGCTGCAAGTCCCAGGAACTGGAGGGGAGCGCTCAGATCTGCGCGCCGTACCCCCACATCAGCCGAACGCGTCGCCTCCCACAATTCGGAACGAGCCACAAACGCCGACGATTGGGAGCTCGCGGCGGCGAACAAGACGACGAAGGGCAGGCACAAGCAATTGAGAATGAAACCATAACCCATCAGGTGCTCGCCGAAGGACCAGGCCAGGCTGTCACCCCGGTGCATGCCCCAGGTCGTGTCCGGCATCTGCAATGAAATGAAGATTGCAGCGAAGAAGGCAACCGCCGCCATGGCGACGAGCGCGGCCCGGTGGCCCAGGGGCGGCGCCACTTCGTCGGCAAACTTTCGCGCGCCGGCGTGCATCGCCAGGAAGCCGAGTCCGGTCATGAGCACGATGGACAGCAGGATTGGGCTCAGGGGCATGCCGAGAAGGCGCCCCTCGTACACGGGTACCAGGCGTCCAAAGCCGTCAGCGAGGATCTGATTGCCGTCGGTCACGAGTGTGTGCAACACCGCCGCCGCCGGCGACAACGCGGCAAAGACGCGCTCCTTGCCGTGGGACTCCAAAGCCACGGTTGGGACACCCACCAACAGCCCGACAGCGCCGAACACACCGAGGCTCATCACCGCACTCTGCGCCCGCCCCCTGTACAGACCGCCGAGCAGCGCGCCGAGGCTCGCCATTCCCCAACCACCCGCGGCCAGGCCCGCGGTCGTCAGGACCATTGTCATCGGGGCGATGAGGCCGGTCATTCCCAGGGCGATGTGGACGGCGATCGCAGGCGCGACGAAAGGCGCCAGCCGCGCGAGGGCGCCGAGTGCGAATCCGTTGTGGAGGCCGTGCGGCGTCATCGGCGACGCGATCAGCGAGTCCAGCGTTCGGCTCTGCCCCTCCCTCATCACAGAGAGGCACGCGAGCCCCGGCGCCATGACAAACAGCGCAAACATCACCAGCGGCAACAGCGACCATTCCAGGTACGCGGCGATGCCGTAGAGACCGCTGTCGAGGAACTCCAGCTGGGAGGTGGAGACCCAGTACTGCGATCGGCCACGCAGGGTCACGAGGTACGCGTAGTAGGCGAGGTTCCCAAGCACAATCATGCCCGTGAGGGCGCCCGAGGCGACCAGCCAGCGCCGCCATCCGAGCAGCTCGCGCTCGATCAGGGGAGCGCCCACTGCGCGCCGAAACCGACCCATCGTCAGCGTTCCCATCAGTTCACCTCATTGTCTGAAATTGCCGCGTAGATCCACTCGAGGTCACTGGTCCCTCGCTCCAAGCCACTGACGCGGACACCGAGCCCAACGAGATCCGCAAGGAGGTCGGACACCGCGCCGGGGTCGGAGCTGTACACGAAACGAAGCGAGCGTCCCTCGTGCGAGACCTCTCGCGCCCCGTGGAATTCCCGCAGGCGTCGCACGGCCACGTCGAGGCCGTCGACGACCTCCAGACGTATGGGAATCCGGGTGCCCAGCCGACCCCGAATCTCCTCCACCCTGCCCGTCTCCAGCATGTGGCCCTTCTGCATGATCGCCAGTGAGTCGCAGAAGGTGCCCAACTCGGTGAGCACGTGGCTGCTGACCACGATCGTGATCCCATCCTCCTCTCGGAGACGCGCGAGCAGCTCGCGCAACTTGATGCGTGCCGCCGGGTCCAGACCACTGGCGGGCTCGTCCAGGAGGAGCACCTGGGGGCGGTGCAGGAGCGCCCGCGCCAGACCCACCCGCTGCTTCATGCCACGAGACAGGCTCCGGATCCGAGCGTGCCGCTTGGTGCCAAGATCCAGCAGCTGCAACAGCTCACCGATTCGCTCGCGGCGCACGGCGGTCGGCATCTCAAAACAAGACCCGTAGAAGTTCAGGCACTCATCGACCGTCAGGTCCTCGTACAATGTGAAGTGATCCGGAAGGTACCCGATGCGCGCCCGCACCTTCTCCGGCTCCAACTGGGCGTCGTACCCGTCCACGAGGATGCGGCCGGCGGTTGGCTCGACGAGCGTCGCCAACATCTTGATGGTGGAAGACTTGCCCGCCCCGTTGGGTCCGACGAGGGCAAAGATCGATTTCTCCGGGACCTGAAGGTCGACGTTTCGGACCGCCCATTGGGGCCCGTACGACTTGGAGACGTTGTAGCAGCTGATGACCGACATGAGGGTGCAACCGGCACCGCTCGCCGACTTGTTCCCAAGCGCGAACTTTCAGTTCACATCAACAAAAACCGCAGTGGGGAGCAGCCGATGCCAGCGTCGGCGCGACGAGCGCGCCGGCGCGGATCAGGCTTGGAAGGAGGTGCCACATCCGCAGGACCGGGTGGCATTGGGGTTCTCGAACTTGAACCCGCCCCCCATCATCGCGTCGTCAAAGTCCACGACGGTGCCGTTCACATAGAGGTAGCTGCGCGGATCGCAGACCACGCGAACGCCGTGACTGACGAACACGCGATCGTTGTCGCGAACGCCGGGAACGATGTCCAGCACGTACTCGTAGCCGGAGCAGCCGCCGGCGGTCACACCGAGCCGCACGACGCCATCGTCGATCGCCTGCATCGCAATCATGTCCTCGACCTTGGTCGCCGCGCCCTGCGTCAATTGAATCGCCATATCGCCTCGTGTCCTGCCGGAACTCGCCGGCTGCCGTGAGTATAGACACTTGGCGCGGTGAATAAAGTCCCGGCTTCTTCGTCCAAACCGACGTGAA
>CALBXO010000446.1 GCA_937890335.1 uncultured Pseudomonadota bacterium
TGTTGGCGCCGTTGTTGGCGCCGTTGTTGGCGCCGTTGTTCGCGCCGTTGTTGGCGCCGTTGTTGGCGCCGTTGTTGGCGCCGTTGTTGGCGCCGTTGTTGGCACCGTTGTTGGCACCGTTGTTGGCGCCGTTGTTGGCGGCGGAACCGCCGGAGTCATCTCCACAACCCCAGACGTTGATGCTCAAAAGTGCGACGGTGATCAGAATCCCAAGTCTCTTCATTTGGTAACGGCCCCCTCTGCTTGCCGTAGTTGTGACGTGCCCATGTGATGTTGTCCCAGAAAATCGGGGCAAGCTTTAGCAAAGGGAGGGGGGGGACGCAAGACGATCGCATCACGCTCGGTGGTGACGGGCCGGAAAACGCCCGTTCGCGCCTCCCGCGCGGGACCGTGCAGCCCAGAACCTGGGGTCGACGCGCGTAGCTGAATCGGGTACCCACGAGGGACGAGCCACGCGAGCACGATCATGTCCGACCCATCTTTCGTTCATCTGCACACCCACACTCTCTACAGTCTTCTGGACGGCGCAATCCGTGTGGAGGCGCTGATGGAGCGGTGTCACGAGCTGGGCATGCCCGGCGTGGCGATGACCGACCACGGCGCCATGTACGGTGCGATCCACTTCCAGCGCGCCGCGCAGGGCAAAGGGCTGAAGCCGATCATCGGGTGCGAGGTGAACCTGGCGGAGGGGTCGCGCCTGGACATGTCCTCGCGCAAAGCGTTCCACCTGACTCTCCTGGCCCGTAACCTGACCGGCTACAAGAACCTGAGCCGCGTGGTGTCCATGGGGTGGTTGGAGGGTAAGCACCCCGTCACCGGCGAGCCGCGCGTGGACCTGGATCTACTGCGGGAGAACGCGGAAGGGCTGATCTGTCTGACCGGCGACCTGGGAGGTCAGGCCAACCAGGCGATCTTGCGAGGCAAGGATGACGAGGCGCGCGCGGTCCTCAACACCTACCGCGAGATCTTCGAGGAGGGGTCGCTTTTTGTGGAGCTGATCGACGGCGCGCTGCCCGAGCTCAAGAAGAGTCGGGAGGGGTTGATCGCTGTCGCCGGAGAGCTGGGACTTCCGCTGGTCGCCACCAACGACTGCCACTACCTGACGCAGGAGGATGCCCGCGCGCACGGCATCCTGATGTGCATTCAGCTCGGCAAGTCGGTGGACCCGGACAGGGTCCTGGACCACGGGCTCGACACCCTTTACCTGCGAAGCCCGGAGGAAATGCGGGCCGCTTTCGCTGACGTGCCCGAAGCCTGCGACAACACGCTTCGCATTCTCGACATGGTGGATCTGACCATCCCCACAGGCGAGGTGTTCCTGCCGCCCTATCCCGCGCCGGAAGAGTTCCGGACCGAGCAGCAATTCCCGTACGGCGTGCAGGCCGAGGTCGCCGCGGAACACCCCAAACTCGGACGCGCGCTCAGCGACGAGGAGGCCGCCAGCTACGGCTACTTCGCGCACCGCGCGCTGGTCGGACTCGAGGAGCGGTTCGAGGAGTTTCGGGGTCGCGGCGCCCAGGTGGATGAGGCGGTGTACCGGGAGCGGCTGGCGGAAGAGGTCGGAATCATCCAGGGCATGGACTTTCCCGGCTACTTTCTCGTCGTGTGGGACTTCATCGACCATGCCAAGAAGATCGGGGTGCCGGTGGGACCCGGGCGTGGGTCGGGCGCCGGCTCGCTGGTGGCGTACTCGCTGCGCATCACCGACATCGATCCCATTCCCTACGGGCTCTTGTTCGAGCGGTTCCTGAACCCCGAGCGCGTCTCGATGCCGGATTTCGACATCGATTTCTGCATGTACCGGCGCGGAGAGGTCATCGACTACGTCACCCAGAAATACGGCGAGCACAATGTTGGCCAGATCATCACGTACGGTCAGCTACGCGCGCGCGCGTGTATCAAGGACGTCGGCCGCGCTCTGGGCTTGACGTTCGGAGAGCGGGATCACATCGCGAAGCTCGTCCCCGACGAACTCGGCATCACTCTGAAGGAGGCGCTGGAGAAAGAG
>CALBXO010000447.1 GCA_937890335.1 uncultured Pseudomonadota bacterium
GGACACGTACCCTGCCTGGTCGTCGGCCGATGCCCTCGCTCTGCCGCTGGGAACGTCGTTTGAATGGAAGACCGTCCTCGTGGGTGGGGACGGAGGCGTGACGTGGGAGAGCGGAGCCAACCGGAGTGGGCGGGCGGCGCTGCGACCGTTTGGCGGAGAGCTCGCGGTGCACTCCGGCACGTTCCGGTGAACCGCGGCGACGGGGTCCCCCGGCTGGCGGGGCGCTGAGGCGTCCGGACATCGGGGCGTCGGTACCCGGCTGCGTTGAGACCGGTTGACCCGGGCCAAGCTGGTTAGCCGTCTTCCTGTTCCTTGCGCCGGGCGGCCATGCCCTTTCGGATTCCAGAGGGCGTAGGCGGCGGCGGCCTGGTCGTCCGGTCACCCGTGTCGTGACGCTCTGGGACGCCCTGGTTGGATGCGTCGTCGTCGCGTTCCTTGGGGACCTGGCTGGGGGTGGCGTCGTGGACCGGCGGACCGGGAGACGCGATCGTCGAGATGCGACGGGCGCGCGGCACAACGTCGCGCCGCTTTCGGATGGGGGCGTCCGAACCTCTTCGACTTGTGACGGGCGTCGTGCGGCGCTGTGCCGTTGATCGAAGACGCGGTGTGACAGCGCTCCCGGCCTCTGCGACCTGTGCGGGAGGAGACGATGTGTCCATGCTTGGCGCTGCAGACGGAACGATGGCGCCGAGGAACTCGTCCGAGTAGGCGCCTGCCGGACGCAGCGGAGGCAGGATGAACCGGGCGTCGTCCTCACGAGGGGCGGCCGCCGCGGTCGGACCGGCCGGGACGTGCGCGGCAGCAGCCTCCAACTCGGAATCCTCCACCGAGTCACTGGCCTCCTGGTCGTCGTCCTCCATGTCGGCGATGCCGAAGTCCTCCTCAAGCTCCGTCCACCGTCCCGCGACCTGCGGGTGGTCCATCTGCAGAGAGACGATCGATTGTCGGGGGGTCGCGAAGACGACAGTCGCGGGGATTCTGACGGGTTCCTCGCCCGCGGGAGGATCGATGTAGACGGGAAGGCCGCTGCCCATGGGCAGCTCGAGCTCCGCGTCGATCGCGAAGCCGTTGGGACTCAGAATCTCACCGTGCAGAGTGCGGAAGCCGTCCACTGTGGGAACCCTGACCACGACGCTCCGAACGCCGTCGCGGTCTTCCACACTGACGGCCCATTCCAGGTTGGGGTTGTTGTCGGGCATTACACACTCGCAGCAGTCACTGCCAGTGTTCACGAAAGCGGCAGACCTCTGCAAGTCCAGTCACGGTTCGCCGTCACGCGCCGCGGTCAGTGGTTGGGGCTCGGAGGTCCAGTTGACGCCGCGGGCCGCCGGCACCAGATCGCCACTGTCGGTACGCGCTTCCAGGATGACGGTCTCCCCTGGGGGCAGATCGAACCAGACGACCGTGGAGTCGGCGTACTTGCGCGTTCCCTTGGGGGCGCTGCCGCCGATGACCGCGGAGGCGCTGGGTATGGCGACCGTCCAGTCCAGAATCCGCCCGGTACCGTGGTTTGTGATGGCCACAGCGCCCGTTGGGGTCGGGCGCACCTGCACGTGTTGCAGCTGGGTATAGCGCTCGCCGAGCTCCTCGACCGTGGTCACCCAGAGCAGTCCGCGGCCGCTCAGGTCCTCCATCTCAAACAGGGCCTTCTCGAGTTCTCCATCGAGGACGTAGTGGCCATTGTCCTCGCGCACGATCATCCCGGACTCGGCGAGCACATCGGACACCGTCGTGCGGTCAAACGCGGTGCGGACGATGCTGACGCCGCGCTCCTCGATCAGCCGCTGAAGTTGGTTCTCCGCCAGCGCCCGCGCGACCCGCTGTTTGCCAAAGGCGAGGTCCAGCGCTTCGAAGTACCCAAACTCCTTGCGGGCGGCGTTGTGTTTCCACAGCAAGGGGGTCCGCATGCCCCGCCTGCCCGCGCGTAACTGGTTCAGGCCAGCCCCTGCGGACCAAGGTGCATCCTGTGTGGACCAGATCCATGTGTAGCCGTGGTCGGCCAATGGTTCTGCGAGGCGGCCCTTGCGCCAGCCGTTGCCAAAGAAGTCCTCGCACCCGTTGCCCGCGTCCACCCAAACTCGCGCCTCCACCGTCGCCAGGATGTCCATCCCGGCTTCATTGAGGGCGGGCTCGTCCTCCTCGGCGCTGGCCGATTGGTTGGCAAAGCGTACGCCGGTGCCCGCCGCTCTCCGCACGGTTTCTGCAAACCGGCTGCTGCCCATGCCGCGCGGACCGGTGTGGATGCCCTTGGTAATGGACAGCCGGTGCCCGAGGAAGCCGCCGTTTCCGTAGCGCGGGTCCGTAGTGTCCGAGTGACCCCAGAGCAGGGTTCGCAGCCGACGGGCGCTCGTTCCAGGGGCTGCGTCCACGACGGAGAGCGCCGCGGCTCGGCCCTCGGGGTTGCGCCATGGGGTCGGAGTCCAGCCGTCCCCCAACCGCAGAGCAGCGCTCCAGTTTTGTGTCGTGCCGGCCGATCTCAGCCTCCGGTCGCGGGGCGACCTGGTCCTGCGACCGCGATCTGTTGTGCAGTCGGAGGCGGGCCGAAATGGATGATTCCGGGCGTCGTCGAGCTCGAGGAAGATCTGGTACGCGCCCGGCTCCGCCTGCACCTCCAGGCCCTCAAATCCCCATGCGACCAGGTCGGCGGGAATGGTGGCGCCGTCGCCGAGGCGGGCGATGTGGGGCGTGTGTGTGTCCGCAAAGCTACGATTGCCCGCCTCGACGACTTTGCGCTCAAGGTCGCGGCCGAGCAGGGCGACGGGCCCTGTGGAGGCAAGGATCAGCGCCTCCCGATCCGGGTAGCTGTCCACGAGCCAGGTGGCAGTGACCTCCAGACTCACCAGCGGAGAACCCGGCTCCAGGGTCCAGGTGGCCTCCACCTTGGCGCGGCTGCCCTCGTGGACGCCAACAAACCGCTGCACGCCGTCGACGTCGGAGCGCGTCCAGGTCAGTTTGGTGTCCTCCATAAGGGTGCATGTGCCCGACGCCTTGCACCCGGCTTCGCCTTCGGCCTCGCCGTAGTGTCCCAGCCAGCGCAGGCCCAGTTGGGCCACGGTGGAACCGCCAGCTTCCACGATCGACGGCCCGTCGCCCGGCGAGAAATCAACGCGAAGCGTCGGTGCGCCGGCGTGGGGCTGCCAAGGGCCTGCCGGCGCAGCGACCGGTTGCGGGGCGGGGCCCTGCAGGAACACCCACGCGCCAACACCGCCGCAGACGGCGGCCGCGAGGAAGAGCATCGCACCGCCAAGGGCGGCGTATTTCCAGGCTTTGGATGGGGTTTCGGACATCACGCTGAAGCTACCAACCCCGCTGCTGTCGGCAAGAAAAGGGGGCGAGAAGACGGTCAGAGGAGGCGCGCCAGCAGCTTGTTTCCGCGATGATGCGCCGCGTGGAACGCGACGAAGTGCGCTCCGATGCCACCGAGGATGTCGGTCCGCAGCGCGGAGAGTCCCGATCGTTGGCTGAGGTGCTCGAGCCCGGGCTTGGGCCGCTTGGGCGTCCGGTCGATGGCGTCGTCGATGAGCGTGAGCAACACGCAATTGTCCTGTACTGCACCGAGGGCGTCCTGTTGGGCCTTAAACGGCTCCACGTCCTCTGGGTTCTCGCTCAGCGACTCCACGCCGTAGCGGCAGGCTTTGACGACAATCCGCACCTCGTGGGCGTGGCGAAGGCCTTCGGCCGACGTGTCCAGAGGCTGCTCGGCGAGCATGGCGCGCAGCCGCCCGCTCGACGTTTGCACATCAGCTGCGCCCGAGGCCGGTGGCGCTGAGGCCTTCTTGCTCTTTGCGCGCACGCGGTTCTCGGAGCACCACGTGAACAGGGCGTAGATCTCGCGCGCGTGGGTCTTGGCGCCCTTGGTGCGCAGCCTCCTGAGAAGCCGGCGCGTGTGCTTCCGGCGCTCCGCGGCGAGGCGCGCGACCAGTTCTGCTGCGGCGGTGGCGCCGGCATGATCGGGGGGGTGGGTGGCGAGCCAGAGGTGCAAACGCTCCAGGAGGACGTCGGCGTCGCGGCAGGGGCCGAAGTATTTGCGGACCGCCTTGGTGGCGAGCCGGGCGCGTTTGTGAAGCTTTGGGGGGAGGTGGGGGCGCAGGACCGACAAGCTCTGCCCCAGCCGGCGACACGCGACGCGGGTCTGGTGGACATTGGTCACGCCGGGACTCGTTCGAACGGCGTCGAGTTCCGTCAGGAGCGCGCGGGACCGCGCGGCCGCGGTCTGCGCTGCTCCCCACTTCTTGCTCATCTACTGGTTCTGGCCGATTGCGAGCCCGAGCTGCTGACGCAGAGCGTGGTACTGGGGATCGAGCGTCCAGAGAACGAGCTCCCGCATGCGGGCAGCTACGGTGGGCCGCTCGGCGCTCTCATTGTCGGGGTGCGCCTCGATGTCGAGCATGTCTTCGCAGACCTTCAGGTCGTCACAGAACAGCAGCCCGCAGCGGTTCGCGGCCATCTCCAGGCAGCGCGACAGGGCGGCGAGGTTGACCTTGGACGTCTTGCGCTGGAGGACACTGACCATCAGCGTCTGAAGTCGCTCTTTGCGCTCGGCAGACTTGAGTTTGTCGAAGGCCTTCTGCACCCGCTCCATGTCCTCCGTGATGTTCACGTTGATCGCCGGGTTGGTGCTCTTGGCCAGGGTGACGAAGATCGCCTGCATGTCGAGCAACCGGCGGAACCCGAACAGGAACGCCTCGTCTCGGAACATAGCGAGCTGTTTGGCCACCACGAACGCCAGCTCCTTCTCGCCACGTCCGGCCATCATCTCGGTGCCGATGAGGAAGCCGGGGGGGTAGAGCGAGCCGTTCACCATGGACGGGACCTTGTCGTACTCGTAGACCGGGGGCACCTCGTCAAAGGCCAGCCGCTTGGCGATGCTCTGGTAGACATTGTTGAACATGAGGCCGTCGCGGTTGTCGACGCGGCCCTTCTTGGGGTGGATGCCGTATCCGTCCAGGTCATGTGCAAACAGCTTGAACAGCGCGTGGCGCGCGATGCCGAAGACCTCGGCCACCGGGGCGTCGTAGCCCGGCCCGTGAAGGTGCTGCTGGAAGAAGGCCGCGTCCATCGTGACGTCGGGCGCGGAGAAGTACTGCGACTGGTACTTGTCCACAAACACCTGCGCGCGCGCGTCTGCGGCACCCAGATAGGCCAGCGCGCGGAAGGTGCAGAACGCCGCGTCGTACTCCTTCAGGCGCATGTGGAGCAGGCCGATGCGTTCGACAACCGCGGTGTCGAGGTTGCCGTCGTTCATCAGCAGCGCGCGGTTGTGCTCGATGGCCTTGTGAAGCGCCTCGGGCTCGTCGTCGCCGGACGCGTAGAGCGCGGCCAACACAGCGCGCAGGTTGCGGTCGCCGGGCGTGATCTCCACGGCGTTCTCATAGGGGCGTGTGGCGCCCGCCGCGTCGGCGAGATGCAGCCGCTGGACTTCACCGAGCCGTGTCCACAGCGCAGCCAGGAGCTCGGGGGAAGGTGCATCCCCGTCCAATACCCGCGCGATCATCCGCTCATAGGCGGAGCGCAGCTCCCGCCAACGCTCGGCGCCCGCGAGCAGTTGCACCAGGGCGCTGAACGGCTCGAGTATGGATGGTTCGACGTCCAGCGCGCTGTCGTACGCCTCGATGGCCTTGTCCGGCTCGCCGAGCTGGTGTTCGTAGAGCGCGGCGGCTTGCGCCCACGCCCTGCTGCGCTCGCCCGCGTCGTCGAGGGTCGTGGCCATGCCCAGAAACGCGCGCAGGGCGCGCTTCCAGTCCTGTGCGTCCAGGGCAAATTTGGCCAGCCGGGTCATGGCAGGGGCGTTGGGATGCTCGGCGACGGAGGCCTCGTACTCTTCGATGGCGCGCTGCACATCCCCGAGTCGTTTCCGGTAATCGTCGCCGATGGCAACGCGCACCATGGCTCGCCCGCGCGGGTCGGTCATGTGGTCCATGACGCGTTGCCGCACCTGGATGACCAGCTCCGGGTTGCCCTGGGATTTCACGGTCTCGAGCAGTCCGGACATTGCCTCCGCGTCGTCCGCGCGGTGGTCGAGTGCTTGCTCGAAGGCGCCCCGTGCCAGGTCCCACTCTTCCTGGGCGAAGTGCGCCATACCGATGCGGCGGTAGACCTCCGCCAGCTGGGCTGCGTCCAGTCCTCGCCGATGGTGGAGCAGCAGATTGTGGTTGACGTGGAGCCGGAGGCCGATGTCTTCCCGGTTGGCCAGCGCGGCCGCGTAGCCCGAGAGGACGTCACGGTCCCGAGGGTCCAGGGCGAAGGCGGCGGCGTAGGCGTCCAGCGCCCCGTCCTCGTCGCCGCCGTCGACGCGCAGCCGAGCCAGCGTCGTCTGCAGGTAGAGGTTCTCCGCCAGCCGGCGCCCGGCGCGGGAGTAGCCAAGCTCGGATTCAACGGCCGCGACCGCTGCGGCCAGGTCAGCCGCGTCGGTGGCGGCGTGGACCGCTTCGCGGACGGCCGTCAGCCGCTGGGCGCTCGCGCTCGGCGGGGTCGCCGGGAGGTTGGCGAGCTCCAGCCCGGGCAGCATGACGGCGGCCGCGATGGGTTCGACCTGCTCAGTGGGCATGTCGTCGAGGATGGCCGCCGCAGTGGCGTCCTCCTCCATCGGCGTGATCGCCTCGGCGACGTCACCCTTGTGGACACCGTTGCTCGTGGACTTGACCGTCGGATGGGATGGCAGGCCATGGACCTCGACGAACAGGAGCTTGTCGTCCCCCTCCTCCACGATCCGATAGGACTGCGGCGAGGCCTCTGCCAACAGCGGATGGTCACCGATGACGCGGCCCCAGAGCTGTGTAAACGCCTTCGATTTGATGGAACGCTTGCGCTTTGGACTTGGGAGCTGGGACAGCACGCCCTGTGATTCGAGGTAGATCACCAGGTGACCGGGTCCCGACTCTTCCGCGACGTAGATGGTGACCTTGTCGGTGTCCAGCAGGACGCCGTTGAGCACCATGTCGTCGCACTGATTCCACGCGGCGCACGCGTCGCAGCGGGAGCCGGTTAGATCGGCGTCGCACTTCCAGCAATTGGCCATTGCTCGCTCCAGTTCGCAAAATACAAAGGGCGCCGGTAGCATACGCCGTCGTGATACCAAGGGGAAGGGCTCTGGTCGTTCTGGCACTGTTGCTGACGCCGTGGAAGGCGGTGGCGCAGGCGCCGTTGGCCGACTTGGGGACGCCGTCGTACTCGACGCCGGAGTCCATCGTGGTTCGTTACGCGGACTACGCGGGCGTGCGCTGCGACGCGTCAGGCTGCGCTGGCGGTCCAGGAACCGACGTGTCGGTGATTGCGGCCGCGCCTTCTGGCGCGGTGAGCGGCTGCTACGGGCTCGATCAGATTCAGCTCGACCTCCTGATGCATCGGGCTCGCGCCGCCAGCGGACGTCCCGTCCCCGATCTGTCCCAATGCCTGCGCCTCGCGGTGCCCGCGTCCGCTGACAGCCGGCTGCTACTGGAAACGCTTCTGGCTTCAGACGGCGTCGAGGACGCCTACCTCGAACGCCGCGTCCCGCTCCCGGTCCCGCCCCAGGAGCCGTCGGAAGCGCCGGACCTCTCCGCGCGCCAGTGGCATCTTGGGGACAGGGCGGCGGGTGGGCTGAATGTACGTGCGTTCTGGGACGCGCACGGCGTGTACGGCGAGGGGGTCAGGCTCGTAGACATTGAGGTGGCCTTTGATCCCTTGCACGAGGACCTCGGATCGGCCGTGGGCGCCTTTGATTGGGACGGTACAGGCACCCCGCAGTTTGACGATCTCAACTTCGTTCACCACGCCGTCGCCGCGTTCGGGATGATCATCGCGCAGCACAACGGGTTCGGCGTGGACGGCATCGCCCCTGCGGTAGCGCCGATTTTCGCGTCGCAGTACACGCCCGAATACACGTGGGGCACAGGGGCGGCTCTCGCTCGGATGCTCCAGCACCTCGTCGCCGGGGACGTGGTCTTGTTGGAGGTGCAGGTCGCCGGTCCCCGGTATGACCCGGACGACATGGAGTCGCAGTTTGGGCTGCTCCCGGCGGAGTTCAACCGCGCCGAGTACGACATCATCCGCGTCGCCAGCGACATCGGCGTGGTCATCGTCGAGGCTGCCGGCAACGGCGCCCAGGATCTGGATGACCCCATCTACGAAGGCCGTTTTGATCGGGAAGCCCGGGACTCGGGCGCCCTGGTGGTGTGCGCGAGCAATCCGCCGAGCGGCGACGCGGGCCCGGTGCGGGCGCCGGCCGCGTTCACGAACCGGGGATCGCGGTGTGACCTGCAGGGCTACGGTTACCAGATTGTGACGACGGGCTATGGAGACCTGCGCCGCGTGGGCAACGATCCGCGTCAGGCCTACACCTCGCAGTTTGGGGGGACGAGCGGTGCGTCACCCATGGTCGCGGGCGTGGCGGCGCTGCTTCAGAGTCTGGTCCGGCAGGACGGCGACGTGCTCTTGCCGGAGGCGCTGCGCGCCGTGCTCGTGGAGACCGGGCTGCCGCAATCGCGTGGGGCCCACATTGGTCCGCTGCCCGACGCGCTGGCCGCCGCGGCGATGGCGCGCGACGTGGCGGTCCCGATGCCGGAGCCGCCGGGAGGGACGCCCGGTCTGGGCCAGCGTTGCGAGGCCGACTGCGCGCCGGGCGCGACCTGCGTGGAAGTGCGCCCGGATGAGAGCTACTGCCTGGCGCTGTGCACGCCGTTCGCGGTCCCCGAGGATTGCGGTGACGGGAGCGTCTGCCAGCTTCAGATCGACGGGAGCGGCAGCTGCGTCTTCGCCGCCGGTCAGGGGCAGCACGGGGACGTGTGCGACGCCGAGCGCCCATGCGCGGTCAACCACACCTGCGGGCAGGACGGCGTCTGCTACGGCCTGTGCAGCCTGGGAACGCAATCGGGATGTCGCGACGGCCACACCTGCGCCGCCTTCGACGTGGATTTTGGAGACATCGGCTATTGCCTCGAGTACCAGCGCAATCCCGATGGCGCCGAGGATGGTGCCGCGTGTGACGAGGGGTTCGACTGCCAGGGCGGCTATTGCGTCACTGAGTGGCCCGACGGATATTGTCTGGACCTGATGTGTGGCGTCGATGCCGACTGTCACGGTGAAAATGCCCGCTGCGTGCGGGTTGACCTCGGCGGGACACGCTACTGCTTTGCCGGATGCGAGCGCCACGCCGACTGCCGCTTTGGCTACGCGTGCGACGACGGAATCTGTCAGCCGGGAGGGCCCACGCCGTGCGTGCAGGACGCGGACTGCCCACCCGGCGCCTGGTGTCCCGACTCCGGAGTGTGTCGCGAGGGGGAAGCCGAGCCGGAACCCGAGCCCGAGCGGGAGCCCGAGCCACAGCCCGATGTGGGTGCTCCGGATACCGGCCTGCCCGATGTGCAGGGCAACGACTCTGGCTCGGACGTGGGGGCCTCCAACGACGGCGGGTTCGTTCCACCGCCGCCGCGCGCCGGCCACCGCGGCGGGTGCCTCTGAAGGCCGGGCCTGCGCTGGACCTTAGACCCGGTTCAGGACGCCTTCTTGTGCGCGCCGAGCCAGACCTCGCCCTGGGCAAAGTTCTCCGTGCGCGCCTCGACCTCGCCCCGGCGTGCGCGGACGCGGACGAAGCTGAGCTGGAAGGGGTAGTCGGATCCGGCGATGAGTTCGTCGGGGTCCATTCCCTCGTGGTCGTCTGGGATCTCCTTGTGGGGAATCCAGGAGCCGGGGTTGAGGTAGGCCCGCCCGTGTCGGGCAAACACGCGGTTGGGCGCGTCGTTGACGTTCACGGTCTCGTGGCTGTGCCCGTAGATCACAAACCGCGTGGACTTCTGGTGTTGGAGGCGCCGTTTGGCGGCGCGCCGCAGCTCGTGCGTGGAGTCGTCCGCCAGCACGCTGCCAAGCTCGGGCACCACCTCTTCCTGGCGCCGTCCGCTCCTGCGCCACCGCATGGCCCGCCCCGCCCCGAAGATCTGGCGGAAAGGGCCGTTGGACAGCACGAGATCCAGGAACCGCCGCGGGATGCGGCCGTCCTCCAGGCCCTTGCGGGTCGCGTCGGAGAGGATCGAGAACAGCTTCAGGGCATGCCGATGCGGGCCGATCCACTTCACCTTGCCGAACGGTCGGATGTTGTTGATGAACGGGAATGTCTGCTCGATCGGGTTGACCAGCGTCCGCACGAGGTACGAGCCCGCGTTCTGCTCCATGCGCGGCGGACCGCCAAGCGGGTCGATGCGGATGGGGGCCAACGGATGCAGGAACGCATTCTGGTCGTGGACGAGCTGGTGACCGTGCTCGATGTGGACGCCTTGCAAGGGAAGATACGGTGCGCCGTGGAGGATGTGGCGGTGGCGCAGTTGCTGCGGATCGCCAAGCATCTGAGCCAGCCGGTCCCGGACGCCCTGAAAGTGGAGTTCCCAGTCGTGATTGCCGGGCAGGAAGACAAGCGTTCCACCGTCCTTTATCCAGCGCCGCAGAGCCTCAAGGACCTCTCCGTGCCCCTCGCCGATGCCCGCCATTCGCTCCACCGATTCCTGCTCGGTGAAACCCAGGGTGCTGTTGGGATGAATCGGGGTTTCCGGCCACGTCGCGGGGAACTCAAACGTATCGCCGTTGAGGACGAGCTCGCGCACGCCGTCCGCCCACAGCTCGTCAAGGAGTGCCGCGAACTCCTCGTCGAAGACAAAGTCGTCGTGCAGACCGGCACGAAGGTGGAGGTCCGACAGGACCGCCGCGTGGTAGTTGTCGTGGCTTGGCATATCCGTTACGGATGCGTGCGATCACTCGCAGCGTTGAGCACCTGAATCAATGTGGGAACGTCCGTCCCAGCTTGCAATACTCCTCCTGTTACTCGGCGCAACAACAATCGTAGACGCTGCGGACGATTCCGATGCTGACGGTGTTGGTGACGTACTCGTCGAGGCGCCGCGCGACGACGGCAAGGCGCCTGCGGCCTTCAAGACCGAGGTGGAAGTCGAGGATCTGATCGACCGCGGAGAGCAGCTCGCCTCAGGACTTGGCGCATCGGTCGGCGTGGGCGTGCGACGCTCCGGCGCGGACGGTTCCGGCGCCGAGGTGACTGTCCGGGGTGCCTCCGCCGGCCAGGTGCTCGTGACCCTCGGCGGCGTACCCATCAATCCAGCCAGAGGCGGTGGCCTGGACCTGGATCTGATTCCGCCGGGTTTACTCGGAGCGGCGACGCTGCACCGGGGTGGGTCCGCGCTGCGCTTTGGCAGAGGTGCGATTGGCGGGGCGCTCGAGCTCGAGCCGCGGTCCGGGCAGGGCACGTGGGCGTCGGCAGGGGCGGGGTCCTTTGGTACCGCGAGGTTTGGCGCGGGGGTCTCTGTGGGAGACCGGGATCTGTCGGGTCTGGTGGCGGTAGACGCGCTGCACAGCGACGGGGATTTTGGCTTTGACGACGGGCAGGGGACGCCGCTGCGCCGCGTCAACGCCGACGTCGACCGTGTTGGGGCCGTCGCGAGTGCCACCTGGCGACCCACACCGCGCTGGCGCCTGCGGCTGACGAACCTCGGGTCGTTCGCCGATCGCGGCAGACCCGGCCCCGCCGAGTTCCAGGTCGCTCTGGATGGCGCAAGGTCGCGGGAGCGGGGCAACACGGCGGGACTCCAGGCCGTGCGCTACGACCTGCTCGGGACCTCCACCACGCCTGTGGACATGGAATTGACCGCGGGACATCGCTACCGGATGGCCCGCTACCGGAACCCGACGCGGCTGCTGCGCAGCGCCTTCGCCTACGATTCGAGTGCGACGGAGAACGGCCTCTACTCAGGGGCGGTCTTCTCCGTTTGGGGAGAGTCCCTGTCGCTTTTTGCGGGCGCGGACGCCGCTTTTGACACGCTCGAGACGCGCTCGGTCACGCCGGGCGGAGACACGCGGTCCGGGGAGCGTCGACGGCCTGCGGCGGGCGGTTTTACGTCGGCGGTCTGGGAGGTCGGCCCGGTGACTGCGTCCGCCGGAGCGCGCGTGGAAGCGGTGCGCGGGGTCGATTCACAACTGTCGCCAGCGCTGGGCCTGGTGGCAGATGTGGGTGCCGGCGTGAGTCTCCGTGGGAACCTCGCGCGGGCCTGGCGAGCCCCGAGCTTTGACGAACTCTATCTCGATGAGGAGCGGATCGTGGGGGACCCGGATCTTGCGCCGGAATCCGCCGTGAGTTCGGATCTGGGCGTGAGGCTGGAGGCCGATCGGTTCTGGGCAGAAGCTGCGGTGTTCTGGTTGGAGATCGACGACCTGATCCTGTTCCTGCCCGTCAGTCCCACGCAGTATCGCGCCCAGAATACCGGTGCAGCCCGCGCCCTCGGCGCAGAGTTGTCGGGGCAGGCGCGATGGGGGCCCGTGCGAACCCACGGTGTGTACACATTCACCAACGCCCGGTTTGGCGCGTCCCCCGGAGATCCGTTGCCCGGGCGTCCACGACACCGGGTCCGCGCGGAGGTTGCGCTGGGCTCCTCCGCCTTTGAGGTCTTCGCGCGGGCCCGCGCGCGCTCCGCCGTCTTCCTCGACAATTTTGGCAACCTGCGCGATGACGCAGCGACGTATCTCGACGTGGGGGCGCTCGGCCGGCCCGCCAAAGGCTGGACGGTCGCCGTCGTCGGCGAGAATCTCGGTGATGTGCGCGGGTCGGAGGACCACCTGCAGCAGCCGCTGCCGGGGCTTGCCTGGAAGGTCCAGGTCACGGCACGAGGGGTAGGATTTTGAGGGCTCGCGAGCTCAGCGTGATTGTGTGTCTGGCCGTGGTCTGTGCTGCGGCGGTCGCCTGCTCGGACCCCGCAGAGGATCCGGCGGCGCCCGCGGCGAGCCTTCCGGAGTTTGACGCCGACGCGTGCCAGCAGGCGGAGGCCCCCACGGTGCGGGCGAACGCCTGGACGACGGGACCCACCAACAACGCCATCCACATCAAAGGCAGGCACGCCTATGTTGTGCACTCGTCCAACAACACCGTGGGCAGGCTGGACCTCGACCGCGGTGAGTTCACTACGGACTTCGTCAACGTCGGCAACGAGCGCAACCCGTGGGACCTCGTCGTAGGCGAGTCCCGGATCTACATCACGAACTATCTCTCGGGCTCGGTGACGGTGGCGGATCGGGACACTGGGGCGGTTCTGGGGGAGGTTCCCGACGCAAATCTGGTGTCGCCCTCGGGCGTCGCCATCGGCGGTGGGAAGGTCTATGTGGCCTCCTCGGGCTATGAGGGGCCGGGCTACCGGGAGGGGGCGGTTGTGGTGTTCACCCCGCTGGACGAGGCGCCATTCCTACGCCGCGAAGCCGTGTGGGAGGTCGCCGGGCGCAACACACTCTACCTCGCATACGACGGCGCGCGTGAGGTTCTCTACGCGGTCAGCGGTGGCGAGACCGTGTTTGGCGACGACGGTTCAGCGCGCGTGGGTTCGGACGGGACAGTGGACGCCTACGACGCGGCCGGGCGCCGCGCTCCCCTGGTGCTGCCGGTGCAGGACGACGACCCGGTGGCGGGGGGACCTGGGCGGCTTGTGACGGAGGGTCGCTATGCGTACCTCCCGAGCCGGACAGCGCCCCATCTCTACAAGATTGACCTCGACGCGTGGGAGGTCGTGCGCGGGACCGACGATCCCATCGTGGCCTACCTGGGTGACGGCAACCAATTGACGAGCATGGCGCTCGCTGGGAATGGACGCGCTTATGTCACGGCTTTCAACCAGGACGCCCTGTACGTGTTCGACACGGAGTGTGACGCGTCGATTGCCGGTCCGTTCAGCGTCGGCAAGGGCAGTTTCCTGGAGGGGCCCATCGACATTGCCTACGACTCTCAGGCGGGCAAGGCGTACACACTGCTCAGCCTCTCAAGCGCGCTGTCCGAAATCTCGGATGCACGATGAGCGTGTCACGCGGACGCCTCGCGCTTCTGAGCGTAGTCCTCGCCGTCGCGTTGGTGCCGAGCCTGTCGTGCCAGACACAGACCTCACCGCGCGTCGCGCCGGACGTCAGGGAGCCCCCGGCGCAGGTGCCCAATGCCGCCAAGGACGCCGGCGACGCCGGTGTTCCAGAGGCGGAGGCAGGCACAGGGGGAGTTGGGGGCGCAGCGGTGGAATCCACCGCCGCACCGCAGGAGGCCCCGACGCCCGTCAAGCTCGGCATCGACGTGTTGCTTGAGCGGCGCATCGACCTCGTCCAGGGAAAACGCGTGGGGCTGATCACCAACGCGTCCGCCGTGGATGGTGCGCTCAAACTGACGGTGGATCGCCTGCTCGAGGACCCGCGGGTCAATGTGGTGCAGTTGTACGCGCCAGAGCACGGACTGGCTGGCGCAATGCGCAACGGCAAGAGTGACACCGGCGGCACCTACGAGCACGCGGGGAAGAGCGTGCCGATCCAGGGGCTTACAGGTGACCATTTCCGCCCCACACGGGCCAATATGGCGCGGCACGATGTTCTCGTGTTCGACATCCAGGACATCGGCTCCCGGACGTACACGTACATCTCGTCTCTGGGATTGGGCATGGAGGCCGCGCACCGCGCCAAGATGCCGGTGATCGTCCTGGACAGGCCAAACCCGCTCGGCGGAGTCCGCTCTGAAGGCCCGGTGCGCGAGAAACGGTTCAAGAGCTTCGTCGGATGGGGGCCGCTGCCGGTGACGCATGGCATGACCGTGGGCGAGGTGGCCCACTTCTACGCGCGAGAGCTGAACCTGCGGTGCCCCGTCGAGGTTGTGGAGATGGAGGGCTGGCGTCGCGAGATGATCTGGGAGGACACCGGGTTGAGCTGGGTTCCCACCTCGCCTGGCATTCCGCACCCGCACAACGCGCATTTGTACGTGGCCACGGGGATGGTGGGTGGCTCCGGTCCCAACGTGAACGAGGGCGGCGGGAACTCGCAGCCGTTTGAGCTCATCGGCGCGCTGTTCATCGACGACCCCAAGAAGCTGGCGGCTGCACTCAACGCCCGCGGGCTGCCGGGCGTGCACTTCCGCCCGCTGGTATACCGTCCCTGGCGGCGGCAGTTCGATGGCAAACGGGTGGGAGGCGTACACCTGATGCTGCTCGACGCCAAAGCGTTCCGTCCGCTCCACACAGCGCTGTCCATTCTGGTCACGCTCCAGGCGCTCTACGGTGCAAAGATGACCGTGGACGCGACCCGGTTTCGCCGAATCTGGGGCAATGAGTGGGTGCTGAAGATGATCCGGGCGGGAGCTGACGTGGACGACATCGA
>CALBXO010000448.1 GCA_937890335.1 uncultured Pseudomonadota bacterium
ACTCCACGACGATGATAACCCACGAGGCCATGCCGTCGGATGCCCGTGACGGCGTCGCAGGGCGCCTGCGCACGGTCCTGGACGGTCACCGCATCGTGTGGGTAGACCCCGACGGCAAGGAGCGGAAGATACAGCCCGGCGAGGGGATCAACGCCCTGGACAAGGAGGCGTTGCACGCGCTGTGGCTTACGCAGGCCACCTCGGACACCGAGGGTGCAGAGTTCGATTTCAGGGTCGCCAGCGCCAGCGGCCAGCCCACCCCTGTGAGCGTTCTGTTCGGGGTGGATGACTCCGTCCGCATCATCTCGGCGCCACGCACCGCGGCGCCGCGACCGTCGGCTCCGTCCTCGGAGGAGCTGCGGAGCCGCTATGGAGTTGGTCAGTTCCAGTCCGACGGTGCGCAGTGGAACCCGCAGTCGTACGCCGCGCTGGACGCCGCGTTGGCCGCACTGTCTCCCGGCGAGCTGCGCGCCCTTCGGGGCATGGACTTCATTCGGCAACCGCGCTCCAGGAACCCGCGGAAGGGCGCGCAGTACTTTCAGCAGGGCTGCGAGACCCGAATCTACATCTACAACAACAGCCTGGACGCGGCGCGGTACCAGTTTGTCGGGGATCCGAGCGCGCCCGTTGAGCCCATGACCCTCACAGCCCTCCACGAGATGGGACACGCCCTTCACGAGCGCCCCTCCTACCTCGCCGGCTGCGAGCTGGACCGCCAGATCGACGCCGTGGAGCGCCAGCACGAGGAGTACAACGACCAGGTGTCGGCCCGGAACCGCGTCGCCAAACGCGTGGGCAACGACCGTTCGGCTGCGGCGCGCCTGGGAGAGCTCGACGAAGAGCTGAACGAGGCGCTGCGCCAGCTTCACCACGCCAGGGCCAAGATCAAGTTGGATCGGTACCGCGTGGCCGCGCTCACACACCGCGGTCCTGTGATCGCCGCATTCGAGAGAGCGCTCGGGGACGACCAGCCACCCACGCGGTACGGAGAAGTCTCGTCCAAAGAGGCGTTCGCGGAGTCCTTCGCCCTCTTCCACGCCGATCCCAACGCGCTGCGTCGCGCGTCCCCGAGGCTGCACACCTGGTTCGCGCGCGGCGCCCACCTCGACGCGCTCGGGGACTCCGGCCGCGCCGCCGGGCGTACGAGGAACCAGACGCACCTGGCGGAGGACCACTGCGCCAAAGTCGCCGCCACATGGCTCGTCACTCGCCCTCCGGTGCGGGACCGCGCACGGAGACATCCACTCTGCGCCACGCCGCGTCGCTGTACTCCCCTTTCCCCGCCGCCTTGGCCCCATTGGCCGAGTCCGGATCACTCTTGTCCCCCTCGCCCACGGGGTCCACCGAGATCTGCGTCACGGCCTGCGCGACTGCGTTGCGCAGCAGCATGCGCTTGACCACGGCGGCGCGGCGACCGGCCAGTCGATGGTTGTATCCGCGGTTTCCCGGCACGCTGGCGTGCGCGCGCAGCGTGACCTTCGCGCCCTCGGCCTGTCCCAGGTAGGAAGCGATGTCGTAGAAGGCCTGGCCCACCACCGGCTCGACGTCCCCGCCGGGCTTGGGTTGGTCGTGGTCAAACAGCGCCTTGGCCGGGCCCGGCACCTCGGGGCGGGCCTCTCCTTCTGGTGTGGGCGTCGCCCCGGGCACCGGTTCGGGTGTTGGCGTGTCGGTCGATGGGCCGCTGTCCGACGCTGGGCCGTCCGGGGGTGGTGCGCATGCCTGCAGCCGTTTGCGCACGCGCCCCACGGTATCGAAGACCAGCGGCACGATGTCGGCGTAGTTCTGCCCGGTGACCGTGTCGAGCTGCCCACGCATCCGCTCGAGCTGAGCCCTCTCGTGCCCCTGGATAAACGCCTTGTTCTGTTCGTTGCGGGCGCCGGAGAGCCCCTGCGAGTTGCGAAGACGCCCGCGCTGCTCGACGTGGGTCAGCCAAGCGAGCGTGTGTTCGACGGTGTTGCGCGCCTTGTCCACGGAGGCGCGCTGGGCGTCCGTCAGAATGCCGGCGCCCTGCTCGGGCTCGCCGGACAGCAGTGACCGGGCCACGTCGTCGTTTCGGTCCGCGACCGCGGCGTGGGCCGTGGCCCACCCTGCCATCGCCTCCTGCTGCGCGTCATTCTCAGCCCGCGCGGCGTCCGCCTCAGACTTGACCTGGGCCCTGTCGGCCTCAGCCCCGGCCGCCTGCGCTGCCGCAGCCTCCTCCGCAGTGACGACCTTGGCCATGTCGTCATTCGCTGCGGCCTGGTCGGCCTCCACCTTGGCGCCGGCCTGGTCTGCCTTGCCCTGGGCCTTGTCCAGCTCACCCTTCTCCTTGGCCACGTCGCCTGCGCGCGCGGAGATGTCGGCGGCGATCTTGTTGAGCGCGTCGGTGCTGGGCAGTGCGCTCGCTTTGGCCAGCGCGGATTTGAGCGCCGCGGCCTCTTCCGCCGATTGATCGGGCTCCTGCTCCTCCTCTCCACCTTCCGACGAAGCGGGAGCGCTCACCTTGGCGATGAGGCCCTGTATTGCCTTGATCATCTCCTTTTTCTTGGACTCGATGGTCTGTGCAAACTCCTGCAGGCGGGCGGTCTTCGCCATCAATTCCGCTTGGGTATTGGCCGCCTCGAGGGTCTTCCGGAACTGCGCCTTGAGGTCGTCGTCCTGCTCGGCGACGGCCGCCGCCGCCCCGTCGGCCAGTTGCTGGGATCGCTTGACCGTAGAGCCCATGACCGCGGCGGCCTGCCGCGCCTGGTGGGCCTCCTTGATGCGACCATTCTGAAGCAGATGCAGCTGCCCCAGCAGGCTTTGGTGTCGCGCCTGCGCTTCCGACAGCTCTTGCCCTGTGTGAGGAGGCGTCGGGAGATCGCGCAGACGACCGTCGGACTTCGGCGGACCGATCCCCAGTAACGGTCCCACACCCGACCCACCCGCGGGCCCGAATGGCGCCGCCAGCCCCGTTCCAAGGGGCGACGCGACCGGGACCGTGAACCGGCCAGCGAGGGCGTTGTCCAGATGGTTCTCGGGGGCGGTGGGGTCCCCCAACCGGACCCGCTTCTTCTCTGCCGACTCCCACCGCGCGACGCGGGCGTGCGGCCCCGGCCCCGCATCGAGGAGCTTCTCGGTCTTTCCGTAGATCTTGTCACTGAGGAAATCCGCAGCGCGATCGGTCCACTCGTCGCCCGTGACCAGCGGCGAGCGGAGCCGATTGGCCAGGTTTCCGATTCCGGACGTGGGAGGGACGGCGGCCAGCTCCTCCTTGAGGTCATCCAGGGCAGCGTCCACGCCCTTCGCGTCCAGATCGCTGAAGACGACGTGCATGAGCCTGCATCCAGCTGCGGAGCCCATGGCCTGGACGTGCGCGGCCTGGAGCGCCACGGACAGCGCCGTGGTCGCAGGCACAGAGGCTCCGACGGTGGCCGTGTCGATCAGGGCGGAAATGACGGGGGTCGCCACGCCAATGGCATCGATCACATCGGAGGCACTGTGGAAGCCTTCTGCCAGGACTCCCCACGGCGAGTCCTCAATGTCATCCGTAAGGTCTCCGGCCAGGTAGTTCAGTCGGTCCTTCGCGCCTGCGTAGTCGTAGGTGAGAGCGCCCAGTGCGGTGTCGCCGCCACCGAGGACAAGTCCCGCCCCGGGGACGTGTTCAACGAGTCCTCCAAGGTTGGAGACAACTGTGCCGTTGATGTTCTCCAACGCGGCCACGCCGCCTTCGCCGAGCGCCTGAAGGGCGGCGTCCGAGCGGGGCTTCGAGCCGGCTTCGCCGTATTTGCCGTAGTCCCCCGAACCCTTGCCGAGTGAACTCTTGCCCCACACGCTGTGGAGCGTGAGCTGGTCCGGCAGCCTGCGGCTGGCCCCCTCATCGACGACCCCAGTCTCCTGAATCGACGCACCGCCCTGACCCTGGTGCGCGTCGGCCACCGCCGACCCAACGCCGCCGCCCCCAGAAGACCCGCCAGCGGCCTGTGCGCCGCCGCCACCGCCGCCCTTCCGCCCCGCCAGATCCGCCCCTGCGTCCGTCGGAACCGCTCCGGCATCTTGCGCCGCCGAGGCTGCGCCCTTCGGGCGAACGCCATCTGCAGGCTTCGCGGCCGGGGACCCGGTGCCATCGCCCTTTGCGCCGTCTGCGGCGGCGTCCGAAGCATCCCTGCGCTCGGCCTCTGCTTCGGGTCCCATCGAGACACTCGGGTCGTCCGGCGACGAGCCACGCCCGCCTTCCTTGCCCGTGGAAGACCCAGACTTCGCCCCGTCCGCACCGCCGCCGTGCGCCTGATCCGTCCCGATGTGCAGCCGGCGCGCGGTCGCCAGCGATTTCATCGCGTCGGCGGTCTGTGCGCCGTGCGCCAGCTTGCGTACACGCCTGCCCTTGCTCCGGGGCGCCCCTGCGCCGCGACTCTTGTCGCCTTTGGCCCCTTCGCGCTGTTCGTCTCTGGTCCGGCCCATCACCCCCTCCTGGCAGCGTTTCATGACGTTCACGGGCGGGCCGCCGGGGCGTTGCAGGAAAATGCGAAGAAAAATGTTCTGCGCCGACCGGATGCGCCACTGTGGGGAGGTGAGACAGCGCACGGTCATAGGAACCAGTACGACGCCCGACGGACAGCGCCTCGTCCTGTCCAAAGAGGGCGATGACTTTGTCATGCGTGTGGGGGGGCTGACCCTCATGAGCAGCCGGATGCACGGCTCGGAGGAGGCCATGGCGACCCTGGCCTCCGAGGCGTTGGGCGCAAAGACCGCGGCGCGTGTGCTCGTCGGCGGGCTGGGCATGGGGTACACGCTTCGGGCCGCACTCGACGCGTTTCCGGCAGCCCAGATTACCGTGGCCGAGCTCCTGCCGATCGTCGTGGAATACAACCGCGGCGTGCTCGCCGACCTCGCAGGCAATCCTCTGGGCGACCCGCGGACCGCGGTGTTCACAGGCGACGTGCGGACACCGCTTGCGCAGGCCGGGTGGGACGTTGTCCTGCTGGACGTGGACAACGGACCTGACCCGTTCACCACGGCGAGCAACGCCAGCCTCTACAGCAAGCGTGGGGTGGCGCTCCTGGCGGCCGCGCTCACACCAGATGGGGTATGCGTGGTGTGGTCGGCCGCGCAGAGTCCCGCGTTTGTGAAACGCACCGAGGCCGCGGGTCTGACCTGCCGGCAAGAGCGCGTGCACGCCCGCGGGAAGACGAAGAAAGGGTCGCGCCACACATTGTTTGTGCTCAACAAGCCCCCTTGTTGAGCGACCCCCTGCAGGACTGTGCGCGCCTCAACATCACGTTCTCGATGAGAGGGTGTTTACACTGTGGACGAACCGCTGGTCGCGGCCGCTTGCGCCCGCCGGCGGCGCGGACGAGACTGCCCCGGTGATGGGAGGTGCTCATGGTCGGAATCAGCAAGATCGTGTTTGTCGGCGTGTTCATCGCGGGCGCCTTGGTGCTCAGCGGCTGCGGCGGCAACAAGAGGGCAGCCCCGGAGATGGACGCCGGTGACGCTGGTGCCGACGCGGCACCCGAGGCAGGGGCGGACCTGCGGGAAACCGCCGACTCGCCCGACGCCCCGGACGCCACCGCCTTTCAGGCGCGGTTCAACACCGAGGGCGCGTTCTTCGACGACGCGTTCCCAAGCGATCTGCGACGCAAGGAGGACGGGAGCTTTGGGTTTGGCGACTGGCCCGGCTACGAGGACAACCGAACTGTGCGCCTCTGGCTCGAGGCGGCCGACGAGTTGGTGGGCGGCTGGGGCCTGACCAGCGGTGTCTTTGTCTGGTTCACTCAACCCATTGATCCGGCCTCGCTCCCAGCCGACGCGGCGGCATCCATCGACACCAGCCAGGGATTGCCGCCCGTGCTCCTGGTGGCGGAAGACGGCGAGCTGCTCCCAATCGTGTGCAAGGTCACCAACACGGAGGGCGCGGCGCACCCTGCCCACCAGCTGGGCTGCCACAGCCCGTTCGGCGTGTTGCGGCGCCCAAACACGCGCTACGCGTTGGTGCTGACGAGCGCCGTGCGGGCCGAGGACGGCGCATCCCTGGTGGCGTCCTCCGATATGGGGGCGCTGATCGGTGGCGACGACGTCGGCACCGTCAGCGCCGCCCCGTGGACGGCCACGTTGGAAGCCCTGCAAGCCCACGACACCGGCAGCGTGGTCGCGGTTTTCCCGTTCACCACGGGTGACCCAGCCTCGCGCCTGGTGGACGTGGCCCGCTTCTACGAGGCGCTCCCCGACCCCGAGCCCACCAAACCCTTCACCGTGGTTGCCGACTACGGGGAGTATGTGGTGCTGGAGTCCGCCACGCGCGTCCCCATCGTGCAGTCCGGGCGCCTGCCCTACCAGAACCCGCCTGACGGCAAGATCGTCTGGGACCAGGGCTTGCCGGTTCAGCAGGACACCCAGGAGATCCGCTTCCTGGTGACGGTTCCGCGCGGACCGATGCCTGCGGGCGGCTGGCCGGTGATGATGTGGCTGCACGGGAGCGGCGGGCGCGCCGACGACATGCTGCACCGGGGCGCCGTCCGACAAAACGGCCTGCCACCATCTGCAGGGTCAGGGCCGTCCGGGGTGGTCGCGCCCTATGGCATCGCCACCTTCGCCGCCGACTTCCAGGTCCATGGAACCCGCTTCAGCCCGCCCGACACCACGGGGCTGATGCTCTACAACCTGCTCGGCAACCCCCGCGCCACAGTGGACAATTTTCTCGTGGCCGCCAACGAGGTCGAGCTCCACGCGCGGCTGCTCTCCGCCATCCGCATCGACCCAGCGCTGGCGCCCGACAGGCTCGACCCCGGCGCCGCCGAAGATGGCATGATCACCTTCAACCCGCAGCGCGTCAGCCTGCTCGGCCAGTCCATGGGCTCCACCATCGGCATCCCCACCCTGACCATCGCCCATCACGTGCACGCCGGCGTCCTCAGCGGCTCCGGCGGCATTCTGATCGAGATCGCCGTTTCGGCCACCGAGCCGCTACCGATCAACCGCCTGCTACCCGGCGTGCTCGGCTACGACAGGAACGAGGCGTTCGACCAGCACGACATCATGCTCCACGCCTTCCAGCACGTCTGGGACTTCGTAGACCCCAATGTACACGCCCCGCACGTGCAGCTGCGCCCCCACGACGGCGTGCCGCCCAAACACATTCTGCAGCACTCCGGCAAGGGCGACGGCTACTTCACGGTGGCCAGCAAGGCCAGCCTGTCGGCACTGCTGGGGGTGGACATGGTGGAGCCCGTAGTGGAGCCCGAGGCGCTCGAGATCATGGCGCTCAGCGGGCACGCCGCCCCCCTCGCCGCCCCTGTGGCCGGCAACGCCGCATCCGGTGTCACCGCGGTGGTCGCCCAATACGACGCCAGCGTGCTCGACGGCCACCACGTGGCCTACCAGCGCAATGACACGAAGGCCCAATACGCGTGCTGGGTGCGCTCGGTCGGCGTCGGCGACGGGCCGGTGTTTGCGTCTGTGGAGGCGTCGGAGCTTGCCGCCTGCCTGGGCGAGTGATTTCCAGCGGCGGCCCAGACCGCATGGGCCCGTGCGGCCAATCCCAACAACGGGGCGGCACTACCGCGCCGGGTGCGCGAGGAAGAAGGCCATGGCCAACGCCGCATAGTCGAACTGGTCCTCGCCGAGACACGCGTACGGGAACAACTGGTTGGGCAGCGTAGCCTCGGTATCCGGGCTGCCCGGGAAGCAGTGGCCGCCGAGCAGGCCCGACTCGGCGCGGAAGTCGTGGGCGTGAAACTCGTACACGGTGGCAGCTGCACTCCGGTGTCGCCAGGCGCGGTGGGCGGGATCGTCGGCGATCACCTGCCCTTCCCCGTAGTTCCAGTGCTCAATCACGCGGTCGCGCAGCCGCTCGGCGAGTCCGAAGTTGTAGAGCACGTCGGCGGTGCCGTGTAGGTGCAGGATGGCGATCTCGGCGCTGGGTAGCTCAGGGCAGTCCAGGCCGTTGGTGGCCGCGGGCGCGACGGAGCCGAGTTCGTCTGCGTGGGCGCAGAGCATCCGGAGAGTCATGTCCGCGCCCTGCGAGAAACCCATGAAGTGCAGGCGGTCTCGGTCCGCGTGGTACGCGTTCACCACGTCCTGGAGGAAGCCCCACACGGCGCCGTCATGTTGGCCGCCGTTCCAGGCGCGGTTAGGGGCGTTGGGTTGCACCACGAGGTAGCCGTACTCGCGGCCACGGGCGCGCATATTTGTGTTGCGGTCCTGCTGGTCGGCGTCCATGGAGAGGCCATGCACGTCCACGATCACCCCGCACCCACCGCCCAGGCACGCCTCCGGCACCTCCACATCAAACCGGATGTCGGCATCGCAGGGTAGAATGTGGTGGCCCGCGCCGACCTCGGTGACACAACCCACAGGCGTGGCGCTCGTGTCCGGAACATCGCCGTCAGGCGTGTCTTCTGCCGTGTCGCTGGGCGTGTCGGCCATCGCATCGGTGTCGGTCCCGACATCCAGCACACCGTTCGTGTCGCGGGCGTCCGTGAGGTCCCGCGCGTCGCCGCTGTCCGGCAGCTCGTCCGCGTCTGTCCCGGCGTCCGAATTTCCCGTGTCCAGACGTGGGTCCAGCCCGACGCCGCTGTCGCCGGACTCGTTGGCATCGGACGCAATGCCATCACGCGCGTCGACATCAGCGGTGTCACCGGCGTCCGGCCAATAGTTGCCACCAGGGCCCTCAGAGCGGTCGTTCGTGCATCCGACGGCGAGCGCCAGCACCAGCAACAGCGGGAGTCTGCTCATGCCACAAGCGTACACAAGGCGCGACGCCGCGCCCAGAGGCAGCCGGCAGCGGTGAGAATCGCGGGGGCCGGTAGGTGGCGGCGGTGACGAAGAACAGGCGGAGGCGGGTGGTGGCGCGAAGGGGGAAGGACGGCGCCGGGACGTCAGCGGTAGCAGACGACGACGCGCGTGGGTCTCCCCACCCGGCCAGGCCCGACCCCGGCGAGGCTGGCCAAACCAGCCCCGCCCGCCTACACCTCTTGTTCAACGGAGTTGAACATGAACTACACACTCGACCAGCTTCGGGCCCTGGAGGCGGTGAACCGCACTGGGAGCTTTGCGGCGGCGGCGCAGGAGCTGGGGAGGGCCACCTCGGCCATCAGCTACGCCATCAAGACCCTCGAGTCGGCCCTGAACGTCGAGATCTTTGATCGCTCAGGCCACCGCGCGCGGCTGACCTCCGCGGGCGAGCTCGTGCTCCTGGAGACCGCCCGTGTTCTCACGCAGGCGCGGCGGCTTGAGCAGGTGGGGCGCGAGCTGGAGCGCGGGTTCGAGCCGGCGCTCTCGGTGGTGCTCGACGGCATTCTCCCCGTTCCCCCGGTCATGAGGGCGCTGCGTGCATTCAGCGACCTGGGCCTGCCCACGCGGGTGCACATGATGGTGGAGTACCTCGGCGGCGTGGTCCGAAAGTTCGAGGACCTGGCGGCCGACGTGATGATGGTGGTGGACTACGAGGGCGACCACGAACTCTCCGCCGTGCCACTTCCACCCGTAGAGGTCTTCCTGCTCGCGCACAGGGACCACCCGCTTCACCAGCGCGACCGGACGCTGGATCGAGACGATCTAGCCGACCATGTGGAGCTCGTGGTGGCGGACTCGTCCCATAAGCCGCCAGGGTCCACGCACCGGCTGTTTCTCGGCAGCCCACAGCTGTTCCAACTCTCTGACTTTCACACCAAGACCCAGGCACTGTTGCACGGCGTCGGCTACGGCTGGCTTCCCGGCCACCTGGCCGCGGAGCACATGCGGTCCGGCGAGCTCCTCGAGGTGGGGTTTGAGGAGGGCAGCAGGCACGTCTTCGAGCCGCACCTCGTGCACCGCAAACACCCGCCAATCGGTCCGGCGGGCAAGATCCTTCTGGAGAAGCTGCTTCACGAGACGGCCATCGAGCCACTCGTTCATGATTTTTGAATGAGACGGTTGATCTTTTCTAATTTACTTCAACCACTACGCCCGCCATATTTGCGCTGGGTCAACCAGACGTATGGAGCAGTCATGAGACGCAGCCTCATTGCCGGCACAGTGGTCCTTCTCGCGATGGGTGTGGGGTGCACAGACTCTGCCACCACGGATTCTGGTGGCTCCAACAACGGCCCCGACGACGGCTTCGGCGGAGTGAGCAACAACGGCGGCGCAAACAACGGCGGCGCTAACAACGGCGGCGCTAACAACGGCGGCGCAAACAACGGCGGCGCAAACAACGGCGGCGCTAACAACGGCGCAAACAACGGCGACCCGGAGGAGTGCTTCTCTGTCGCCTTCGAGGCCGTGCCCGCCGTCCGGCCCGTGGACATCATCTGGATCATCGACGCCTCACCGAGCATGGGCGAGGAGATCGCGCAGGTGGAGGCGAACCTCGGCGTGTTCAGCGAGCGGATCGGCGGCGCTGGCCTGGATCACCACGTCATCCTGATCGGCAGCGACCGCGACCTGGCCACCCCCGGTAAGGACTACTTTGAGATCTGCGTCCCGCCACCGCTGAGCGCCGAGCCCGTCTGCCCCGACGTGGACTCGGACACCTACCTTCACGTCCGCGAGCCGGTCCACAGCCAGGACGGTCTGGACATCGCCATGGACTCCTACCCGGACTGGAAACATTTCTTGCGAACCAACCAGGGCTCGGACGTGCACGTGATCATGGTGACCGACGACAATGTCGGTTGGGGCACGGACGCGGCGGAGTTTGAGCAGTTCCTCTCCACCGCTGTTGCGCCGGGCTTCCCGCGCGGCGTCACCTTCCACAGCATCGTGGACCTCATCGGCTACCAGCCCAGCTGCGCGTTTGACGACAGCTGCTCGTGCGGCGAGGAGCGCGGACAGGAGTACATCGACCTGAGCGACGCGTCGGGCGGCCTGGTCCTGGATCTGTGCCAGGAAGACTGGTCCCCCATCTTTGAGGAGCTCGAGCGCGAGGTCGTCGAGGGCACCGAGATCCCCTGCGGCTTCACCCTGCCTGCGCCCGAGGACAACCGGCGCATCGACTACGACCGCGTCAACGTGGTCTTCGTCGGCGACGGCGACAACCGCGAGATCATCCCCCAGGTGGACACCGAGGCCGACTGCGCCCTGACCGGCGGCTGGTACTACGACAACCCGCAGGCCCCCACCGTCATCCATCTCTGCGAACAAGCCTGCGACCGCCTCACCCAGCGCGTGGAGGTCGAGATCGGCTGCGAGACCGTCAAGTACTGACCTCGCCGCTGCGCTTCGCGCTTCCGTGCTGAGCGCAACGCATCGGCATCGGTCCGGCCCCTTCAGATGCCCCGCGCGCCGAGCGTGACGGGGCTGGCGCCGGCGGCGGATCCACGCTCTACTGCAGAACATGTCCCGCAACCGAATCCTCTGTCTCTGCGTTCTGCTGGCGGGCTGCGGCCAGCCTGGCCAAGGGGCGCGATCGGACACCGGCGCCGCAGATGCAGCCGCAGACCCGCAGCCCGACGGCCCAGCGCGCGACACGTCCGAGATGGGGGTCGCGGACACAGAACCAGACGTCGCCGATGACCCAGACGCGACGCCGCGCGACGCCCCGGACGGCAGCGCCGACGCTGGCAACGACGTCGATGCAGACGCCCCCGACCCCACTCTGGAGTGGACGTGCACACCCGTGGGAACGGGCTACTCCGACGGGTTCTTTACCCTCGCCGGATACCAGGGGCGCCTGTACGCCGGACAGTTTGGGTACGGCCATGAAGCGCGCAGCATGATGTTCACGTACCCGCCGTGGGCGCTCAGTGAGCCGGGGCTGACCGGCATCAGCGAGTCCGTCTGCGCCATGCTGGAGCACGACGGCTACCTCTACGCCAACACGGAGAGCAGCGGCGACATCTTCCGGACGCGGGGAAACGACGCGTGGGAGCGCGTCCACGATGGGGAGGATGGCTCCATTGGCTGCGGTTTGGCGGCGCTGGATGGGACTCTCTACGCGCTCAACTATCGCAACTCCAGGCGCGACCGCGGCCGGATTCTGCGGCAGGAAGGCGAGAGTTGGCGCATCGTCTATGACAGCGGTGACGAGGCGCTCTACCTGCGAGAGATCGTCAGTTTTCAGGGCACGCTCTACGCGTTCGCGGCCAACGAAGACACCCGCCGCGGGCGCATGCTCACTTCCACCAACGGCCTGGATTGGACCGCGACCGAGGTCCCCAACCGTTACTTCCGCGGCCACGTCTGGAACGGCGCGCTCTGGCTCGGCAGCACCTCGTCCACCAGCGACGGGGAGGTCGCCGTCTGGAGGTTTGACGGCGACACGTTCGAGCGGACACACGCCGGGACTCGCCGCTACTTCACCGACCTCCAGGACCACGACGGCGCCCTCTTCGCCGCCACCTCCAACGGCTGGAAAGACGACTCCGGGCCCTCCTATCTGTGGCGATCGAGCGACGGACGAACAGGGTGGGAGAAGATCTGCGAGTTCACGGAGACCGCGGCGTGGAGCCTGGCGCAGGTGGAGGGCGTGCTGTACGTGGGGACGTGGGAGTTTGGCGGCCGCGGCAGCGTCTACCGGGTCGCGCTGACTCCGGTGGAAGACCCAGCCGACGGCCTGGACTGCTCCGCCATCGCGGCCAATCCCGCTTGGGAGTTGTGCGAGACCGGCCCCACCTGCCAGGGCGTCTACACCGACGGCGCCGGCTGCGACGCCTTCTGCGCAGCCGCTGGCCTCACCTGCCAGGCGCGCTACGGCGGCGAGCCCGGCTGCATGATCGAGCGCGAGAATGTGCTGGATTGTTCAGCGGACAACGACCACCAGTCCGACTGGTGCGTCTGTGGTCCTCGCTAGAAACCGTCGCACTCGACCTCGGCCCTGCCGTTGGCCGCAGGAGAAGCAGAACCCGCCAGGAACGGGGTTCGTGTCGAGCTCCGCGCGCAGGCTCGCAGCGGTGGCGCGACCCCATGTGGCGTTAGCGTTGGGCCACGGACACAGAACGGCAGATGGCGCCCAATTGGTCCACGCGGCTGCCGGAGCGCCCGTAGAAGCCGGCGATGAACTCGTTGTTGGCGCAGCGGGTCTCGGCCCGCAGCGTGCCGCCGTTGCCCCCGTACGTCTGCGTCAACGTGTCGGTGCGCTGGACATTGCCGTTGGCCGGATACCCCACGTACGCCGCGCTCGCGCACGTCACGGACAGCTGATCGACTCGCCCTCCCGACCGCACGCGCGAGCGGTGCAGGAACGAACCCGCCGGGCAGGTCAGGGTGCTGGGGCTCCCGCCGCCGCCACCCGCGCTGCCCGTGCGCGACTGCACGCCCGTGGCCGCGCTGCTGTACGTGTAGGGGTCCCCGTTGCGGTTCTCGCCCAGAACGAGCCGCTGGCAGACGACCTGGATGCGGTCCAGCTCGGACGCCGATCGCACGTCCAGACCCACCGCGAGCTGACCGCTCGGACACACCAGTCGGAACACGTCGCCGCCGCCGCCCCCATTGGCCGTCAGGTTCCGGTCGCCGCCGGTCCCGAGGGACGAGGGGCAGCCGTTGTCCACGGTCCCGTCGCAGTCCAGGTCCTGCCCATTGCACCGCTCGCCGACCGGACCCTGGTTCCGCTCACAGACCAGGCCCCCGTTGCTGCAGTGTCGAACGCCCGGCGCGCAGACACCGTTCTGCCCGGTGTCACAGACGCCGCCGCCGCCAGGATCGCCGTTGTCAGGCCTGCCGTCGCAGTCGTTGTCGAGCCCATCGCAGATCTCGGTGCGCGGGTCCAGATTGCGCTCGCAGACCACCTCACCGCTGCGGCAATACTCGGTTCCGTTCCGGCATTCTCCCTCCTGGCCCGTGCGACACATGCCGCCACCTTCCGGGTTGCCGTCGTCGATGCGCCCGTTGCAATCGTCGTCCTGCAGATTGCAAAGCTCCTCGCGGGCCACCCTGTCCTGAAGGCATTGGACCGACCCTTCCTGGCAAGTGAGGGTTCCGGTGCTGCAGATTCCCTCGGCGCCGGTGTTGCAGGCCGCGCCGCCGCCAGGATTGCCCTCGTCCTCGGCGCCGTCACAGTTGTCGTCGCGCCCGTTGCAGACCTCGGCGATTGGATCGCCCACACGCTGGCAGACGAGCTCACCCTCGCTGCAGACCACCACACCCGCGGCGCAGACACCCTCCTGCTGCGTGTCGCACGGGCCACCTCCGCCGGGGTTTTCATCGTCGGCGATCCCGTTGCAGTCATCGTCCGCGCCGTTGCAGACCTCCACGCCGTCCTCTGAGCGCTCGCAGAAATACTCACAGCCGTTGTCGCCCCGTTCGTCGATGTCATAGCGATTGGCCAGACATGGGCCCTGCACGCATGCGCCGTCCTCGCACAGCGCCTCGGCGCCCTCAAAGTCGCACACAGTGTCGCAGTCGCCGCAATGGCGTGGGTCTGCAGAGAAGTCGAAGCTCTCGTCGATCCCGCCGTCGCAGTTGTCGTCCTTGTCGTTGCAGCGCTCTTCGGCCCCGTCGAACGCGAGCGGATCACCCTCGTTACAGTCCTCGCCGCGACAGTCGGGCCCAAGACCGTAGCCGTCGTTGTCGGGATCAAAACACGCCGAGCACACGGGCTGTGCAGATTGGCATTGGGGCGTGGGGCCGTCGGGGCCGTCGATGTCCACGCAATCGTACCCCTCCGGGCAGGCCTGCACGCCGCAGTCACGGGCGCAATGTCGCCCATCCGGGTAGTCGATGCAGCGGTCGGAGCGCCCCCCGCAGTCCCCGTCCGTCTCACACTCGCTGCACAGGAACTCCGTCTCGGGGAAGCAGAGAAAGACCCTGTCCGCGCCCGAGTTGGCGACCGCGGCACAGACCCAACCGTCCGGACAGCCCTCCACACCGGGGTCGCAGAAGTCCGTGCACACACGGCGCGCGTCCCCCGCAACCTCGATGCAATAGCCACTCGGGCAATCGTCCGGCTCGTCGCACGGGTCTCCGATCTGCGTCTCCGGCAGGTCGGGCAGATCCGCGCCAACATCGTCGGTGTCGGCGTCGGGCGATGCATCCACGTCACCACCGGAATCGCCACCAACGTCGCCGTCGTCCAGCACACACTCGCCCTCGGCGCAGCTGTGGCCCTCCGGACACGCGCTGTCCTCGCCGCACTCTCCGACGGTCGGGGCGTACGGCGCGTCGTCCGAGCACGCACCCAGAAGGAGAAACGCGGCGATCAAGGCAATTCGATGCATGGTGAACCTGGGCGGCAGGGGACTGGGCAACCGCGCCAAGGATAGCGCAAACCCATGCAATGGCGAACGCGCCCGCTCGGGCCAAAGACGGCCGCAGGCTGCTAGAGGCGTCCGAAGAACATGCGGATGGCCGTGGCTTTCTTGAGCGCGTCCTGGTGACCCAGATCGATCAGGCGCTTGGCGAAGGGGCCGTCGAACAACAGGAACGAGCCGAGGTCCGAGCCGGGTCCAATCAGCTTTCTCAACACGCGCCCGCGCGCGCGCGCGCCCAAGCCGTGACCAAGCTGCAACCCATCCTCGCGCATGTGCTCCCGCGCGATCGCTCCCAGGTCGCGCGAGGGTCGGAAAAAGAGCGTCTTCACGCGTCGGTACGGCTTGCCGCGCACCTCCTCCATGGCGCGGTTGATCGTCGCCAGGGCGTCCGGCCCCACCGTCCCCTCGATCACATCCAACAACACATTGATCCGGTTGAGTACCTGCATGTCGTACTCCACCGGGTCGAGCATGATCGCGGCGATCATCTTGCCCACCAGGAACCCCAACGGCACCCGAGGCTTGCCGTTGCGGTAGTAGACGGGGACGGGGGCGTGGGCCTGCTCATGGCGTACCGACACCACCACGAGCCGATCCACATCGGATCGTAGCGCCGGCGCCAGGGGCGTGTTGAAGCGCAGCCCGCCGTCCACATAGGGCGCACCGTCGATCATCCGCGGCTGGAAGATCAGCGGGATCGCGGCGGACGCCAGCACGTGCACCGCGGTCAGCTCTGTGTGCACGCCGTGCCGGCGCGGGTCCCGGCTCGGCACAAACTTCTGTCCTGGCGCCGTCTCGGCAAAGACCGTTGTGTGGCCCGTGTCCATGCGCAGCGCCGCCACCATCACAGCACGCACGAGGCCCTCATCCACATTCCTATGCAGCTGGTCCCAGGGGATGCTGTCCCCGACGATCTCCTTGAGCGGCGCCCCGTGCATCAGAGCCTGTCCGCGCATGGGCCCGAGGAGATCGATGCTCACGTCGCGCAGGAGCGTCAGCTCGCTCCAGATCGCCTCCAGGCGATCAATCCCGAGATTGGGCAAATGGGCGGACGCGGCCAGAAAGGAGGCGTTGATGGCGCCGACCGACGTGCCCGTGAAGACATCGAACAGACCGCGCGCGTCGTCACCGAGGACGTCGATGATGCCGCGGACCACGCCGACCTCGTAGGCGCCGCGCGCCCCTCCGCCTGCCAGAACCAACCCTGTGGAAGTCATGAGCGCAAAGTCGTTTGAATGAATTGGGAACCGGTCCGTCGAAGCGAGCGTGACACGGAATGACGAGAAACTACCAGGTGATACGATGACGACGCGCCGTACCAAACTTATCCTCGCTTCATTTACGACGCTCGCTTTTCTCATGACTGCGGTCGCTTCCCCGGCGCTCGCCGAAGGCCCGAAGTGGACCAAGTCTCAGCTTGAGCGCGCCCACAAAATCAACCAGGCAAAGATCAAGAAGCGCCGGAAGGCCCGTGACCGCAACGGCGCCTACGTGACCGGTGGTGTGGGCCTTGTGGGCTCCAACACTGCGCCCGAGGGCGTTGAGCTGTCCGACGGTACCGGCCTCGCCCTCGGCGTGGGCTACCGCTTCACCCCGCAGCTCGCGGTGGAGGGCGACCTCCTGATCGCCAACTACACCCGCGCCGCCGGTGAGGGCGAGACCAACAACAGCGACGCAGGGCTTCTGGGCGCCATCGTTGGGGTCAAGTACTTCATGCCCATCGACGCTCCGCGCGTCGAGGGCTACGGCCAGCTCGGACTCGGCATCCTGCAAATCGACGGCATCGCAGAGGTTGATCTGCAGGGCACCATCGTGGACGTGGGCGGTGGCGTGGACTACCGGCTGGACAAGCAATTCACCATCGGCGCCAAGGTCGGCTACCAACACTTCCTGGGCGATGACAGCGTCGCCGCGACCGTGGACCAGGATTTCTCGTCCTTCAATGGCATGTTGATGCTCAGTTACGAGTTGTAAGAGTGGTCGCGGGCCTGGCGCCCGCTCCCGGAGAGAACCCGGAGACATCGGGTCAATCTCTCAAAACCCCAGGGCGGCGAGCGCAGATGTGCTCGCCGCTTTGTTCTCTTGGGCGCACCACCGCGCCAAACGAGCCGCCGCCTGGCTACCGGCGCACCGCCCTCCAATCTGCGCGCAGGACCGCCATCGCCTGGTCCGCGGCGCCGGACCTCACCCCGGGCGCACCCCCTGGCAGCCCGCCTGCCGCAGCTCACGTTGCGCTACTTCTTCTGATCCGGTGTCCGACCGCCGTGGAAATTGGCGAGCCGGTCCAGGTGCCAGTTGATGTGGGGGGCCCAGGAGTCGCGCATCAGGCCGTAGTGATGGCCCTGCCCATTGTAGAGATCAAAGCCGTCCCAGCGGACCGTGCATGCGCCAGTGGACGGCTGGGCGCCCTCGTCACACGGGCCGTACTTCGGCGGGTCGGCGCGGTAGAACCCAGCCTCCACAAACAGGTCGTAGAACTCCTTGTTGCACGGCCATTGGTTGTCGCGGTTGCCGACGCTCCACTTGATGTCCAGCTGGCCCTCGTGGCGCAACGTCGTGAGGCCGTCCAACCACTTGCGACGCTGGGCCGGCTTCCCAAAGTGCTTCTGTGGATCGATGCCGTTGAAGCGGCGGCAGTGCATGCAATGCAAGCCGACGGTTCTCAGGCTGCCAGGTTTGTCGCGCAGGGCGGCCATGATCGCCCGCGAGCCGGAACTGATGCCGTCGGCGCCCACGGTCAGGGTCTTCACGTCACGTCCCAGAAACACCCTCGCGATGTGGTCTGGCAAGTCGTGGGTCATGTACTCGACGTGTCCGTTGGCGCTCAGAAATCCCGCGCTGTCCAGGGCGACGACGATGGGTGGCGTCGCGCCCGGGTGCGCCTTGACCCATGTGTCCACGTACTTTTTGACCTCGAGGCCTCCGGACTTCTTGGCGTGGATGCTCTTGTCGGGGACCGGGGTGAGGAAGTAGCGGGTGCGGCCACCGTTTCCGCCGGGCACGAGCAACAGGACGCTGGTGACCTTGGCCGGGTCGAGGAACAGGTCCCGGGGCAGGTAGGCCGCGTAGTTTGCCTGCGTCGCGCCGCGCCCGGGGCAGGTGGGGCAGTCCCGCTTTGTGAAGGTGAAGCTGCAGTCAATCGTGTGGCTCTTCGGATCGGCCGTCCATTCGGCGCGCAGCCGCTCGGCCTTGGGGAGGACCGGGCCGACCACCGGCTCCATCGGCGCTGGGCGACGGGGGGCGGGGCGGGGCGCACCCTCGGTCAGAAACCGGTCCTCCAGGAACCATCCCTCCCAGCCTTGCGCATACTCGGTGCGGGCCAACTGGTCTGTAAGGCAGCGCGACGCGATGTGCTCAAACAGCGAGATCGGGGCTGCTGGGACCGGTGGGGCCGCCGTGGCCGGTGCGCAGAGCGACACCAAGACCGCCAGCGCGAGACAACTCGTCAGAGACTTCAACAATGCTCCTCCCACCCCGCGTCGCGACCCGATCGACGACAGCCGGGTCTGGCCAGACACTGTCAGCACGCCAAAGCCAGCGCAACCCCTTAACGCTGACGGAATTCGCGCCCCGCACTGTCCGCGCTCGGCCGCCTGCGCCGCCCCCTGCCGGTCGTGCCAACCCGGTGATGGACACGGCCGGGACCCGGTGCTACGGGTACGGACAGACGTGTCCGGAGGAGTCGATGGCGATCAGAAAGCGTTTGAAAGGACTGGCTCGCCGACTGCTTGGCAAGGACCAGGGCACGCCGGCCCCTGCGGCCAACCCTGCGCCGCGGTCCACACCGGCGCCCGCCAGGCCGGCTCCCGTCTCCACGTTGAACCTTGAGACCGACGACGACGACGACGAGTCCATCAACGTCGAGGTGGACTCCGCCTTGGTCGCCGATTGGATCGAAGAAGGAAAGCCGGTGCTCTTCGTGGACATTCGCGAGGTGCACGAGATGGAGACGGGGCACATCGAGCACGCCTGGCTGATGCCGATGGGCGAAGTCCCCGAGCGAAAGGATGAGCTTCCGCGAGACCGCGACCTCGTCCTCTACTGCGCCGCGGGCGCCCGCAGCTACGGGGTCGCCCACCACTTGCGCGAGCAGGGACTGACCGCCTGGTCCATGGTCGGGGGGATTGGCAGCTGGCTGGCGCAGGGTGGCGACCAACTTGTTCCCCCCAAATCCGGACCCTTCAGGCCCATGGACTCGGTGCGGCTGACCCCGGCGGCCGGCGAGCGCCTGTCATTGGCTCGCGACCCGACGACCATTCAGGAGATTCGCTTGGACGCGGACGCCCCCGTGTACACGGTCGGCATCGACGGACAGAGGGTGGGCGAGCTCAGCGCCGACGACCTCGAACCGGCCTGACGCAAGGCCTGGCCACACACATGACCGCAGCCCCCATGTCTGCTGGTCTCGCGGTGGCCACACCGATTGGCGACCAGACTCAGAGGGTGTTTACAAATTCTCCCGTCGCCTCGCCTGCGCCTCGTCGTCGTGG
>CALBXO010000449.1 GCA_937890335.1 uncultured Pseudomonadota bacterium
GCTTCGCCGCCGCCTCAGGAACAGCCGCCTCGGCAGCGGGCTTCGCCGCCGCCTCAGGAACAGCCGCCTCGGCAGCGGGCTTCGCCGCCGCCTCGTTCCCATCCGCGTCGGCCGCGGCAGCCGCCAGAGCGGCTGCAGCCGCGACCTGCTGTGCCGCCTCCTCCTTCGCCTGGGCAGCCGCATCGGCGGCCGCTTTCTCGGCCGCCTTCGCGGCCTTGGCCGCAGCTTTCTCCTCCGCCTTGCGGCGGGCCTCGGCCTCAGCCTTCAGCTTCGCCTCCACCTCCGGGTCGTAGAAACCACCCGGTGCCGCAGTGTTCGGGTCCAGCAGCGCAAGCTTCTCCAGCGTGGCGTCCAGCTGAAGCTGGACGATGCGGTAGGCCTTGTCGTTGTTGGTCGCACGGCGACGCTGCTCGTCCACCTCGCGACCCGCTTTGCGGGCCTGCCCACGCAGATCCTTGATCTCCCGCTGCAGGTTGTTCTCAATCGCCCGCAGCTCGTGCTGGTGCTCCCGGCGCATCTTGTTGATGTCGCTGGCCTGACGGTCGTCCAGTTCACGGACGCGCGACGTATGCGCCGCCTTGAGCGCCTTGACCTCCTGCTCGGACAGGCCACCTTCTACGTCGTCATCCTCGTCGCCGACGGCGTCGATGGTGGCTCGCAGCTCCTCGAGCTCAGACTCCGCACGCTCCGAGCGGACGCGGTACTCCTCGCTTTGGTTCACCGCGTCGGTCAGCTCCGCGCGCAACTGCACGTGGTCCGGACCCTGGGTGGCCGCCGCAGCCTTGGCGCGCAGGGATTTCACTTCCTCCTTGAGGTCGTGCACCTGCCGCTTGTAGTCGGTCCGCTTCCCCTTCTTGTCACCAGCCTGCACTTTGGCCTGGGCCAGGGCGGGCTTGATCTTCTGCAGCTCCGCGCCGAGCTCGTCGCGACTCTTCTCGATGGCCAGCTTCTCGTTCGCGAGGCGGGCCGCTTTGTTGCGTTCGGCCTGGGCCTGACCGTAGAAGATGACAGCGGTGATTCCGCCGATGAGCACGAACAGGCCGAGAACGATAGACAGTGGATCCATTCCGCTGGGACTCCTTGGTATCGACTGAAAAGGCGATTTCAGAGGTTGCCCTGTTATCAAGCGCGGGTACCCAAGTCAACGCGCTTGACAAGGAATCCCCGGCGGCATACTCCCGCCGAGCACCTCCCGCACGGCGTCCGCATGCCTTCTGAATCCGTAGAGAACTACCTCAAAGCGATCTATATGTTGCACCAGCGCGGCGAGGCCGACGCGCGGGTGAAGAACAAGGACATCGCGGAGACGTTGAGCCTGGCGCTGCCCAGTGTCACGAGCATGCTCAAGGCCCTGGCCGAGCGGACCCTGCTCGACTACGTTCCCTACCAGGGCGTCATTCTGACCCTCGAGGGCCGGCGCGCTGCGCTCAAGGTCATTCGCCGCCACCGGCTCCTGGAACTCTTCCTCCACGAGACGCTGGAGTTGACCTGGTCCGAGGTGCACGACGAGGCTGAGCTGCTCGAGCACGCGCTCAGTGACAAGCTGACCGACCGGATCGATGCGTTCCTCGGTTACCCCACAAGCGATCCCCACGGCGACCCGATTCCCACGCGAGATGGCGTCGTCCCAGAACTTCAGGGCCGCAGCCTCGTTGGCGTGCCCGTGGGCTCCACGGCGACCGTCCAGCGGGTGTTGACGCAGGACAGCGCGTTCCTCGAATACCTCGCGAGCAAGGGCGTTATCATCAACGCCCACGTGCGCGTACGTGAGGTCGCGCCTTTTGAGGGGCCCATCGTCCTCGAAGTGGGACCTGACGCTGCGGCGGTGCCGCTGAGTCGGGATGCCGCGCGTCTTCTCATGGTCAAGATCGTGGAGCCGCCCCACGTCGGCTAGCCGGCGACCAGAGCAGGACCTTGGGGCTGTAGTACCAGCGCTCGAAACTGGGGTTGGCGACAGGATGAAGACGACCGTGGACAACGACCACGCTTCCGCAGAGCTCACCTTCAAGCAGCGCGTCTACGCGGTGGTTCGTATGATTCCCGCTGGGCGCGTGGCGACCTACGGGCAGATCGCGGCGCTGGCGGGCAGCTCGCGCGCCGCCCGCGGCGTCGGGGTGGCCATGCGCCTGGCCTCCGGGCAGGTGGACCTTCCGTGGCACCGCGTCATCAACGCGCAGGGACGCATCTCACCCGGCGGTGATGTGTTCCGCCCGGAGCACCAACGTCACCTCTTGCAGGCGGAGGGCATCGCCTTCCGCCGCAGTGGGACCATCGATATGTCGTGTTTTCAGTGGGAGGGTCCCCAGGAGGATCTCTCCTGGGAGTGAGTTTCGCGGCTCACCCCGGCTCGGACGCCGGCTTGCTCTCGGGCTTGCTGTCCGGCTTGTCGTCGGGCTTGCCGTCCTTCTTCTTGTCGTCCTTCTTGTCGTCTTTCTTGTCGGACGCCGGCTTGCTGTCAGGCTTGTCCTCATGCCCGTCAGCGTACGCAGGCGTGGCAGCGATCGTGACGGTGCCCCCGGCGAATGCCAGGCCGCACAGGAGAACCAAGGTACGCATGATGCTCTTCTTCATGGGAAATCTCGTCGCGAGTGGGAAGCGTTGTTCCGGGGTGGTTGGTCCTGACTTGCCGCCATCATACGAGGTTGCTTGCGCGCGATCCAACGCGTACGATTTGTCGTCCTGAGGAGCATCATGAAAAGTAGTACTACCGCCCGAATGTCCTGCCCAGGCCCACCGCTGCGGCCGTTGCCAGCGCTCGCGCGTGTCGGCGCGCTCGTCGCCGTGGCCGCCTCCCTCTGTCTGCTCTCTGGATGTGGTTGGTCCTACGCTGCCAAGCCCTTTCCAAAAGCGAAGAAAGCCGACGACGTGCAGGTCTACGAGATCAACGCGGCGGTCCCGGTCTCCAAATCCGTGCTGACGGCCAACGATCCCTGTGCGGTGCCCACGTTCACGCTGTTCCACGTGGAGGAGGGCAGCCGCACGATCAAGGACCTTCAATGCGAGACGGGCCAGACCCTGAGCCAGTCGCGCAAGGACATCGATCTGGGCGAGTTTCGCGCGTTCCAGGCCATGAATGTCCCCATGGGCGAGTGGTATCTGCTCGTGGACCCAACCAACCCTGAGCAGCTCCACAAACACGTCGTGACCAACGAGCAATTGGTCCGGCTGACCAAGCGCTACACGCTCCGGTTCCACCACCGGATGCCGGACAGCGGCTTCATGATCTACACGTTTGAGGGGACTGGGCCCACGTCGTCGCAGTGACCGCGCATCGGCAGATCACCGCGTGGGCCGTCGCCATTGCTGTCGTGGTCTGTGTGGCCCGGCCCGCAGACGCGCGCGCCACGTTTGGTCTGCAATTGAAGTTTGGCCTCGCCGCTCCCGTCTTCAGTGACTTCGTCGAGAGCACCACGATCTTGATTCCCGAGAACCGCGGGGATGGTCTGCTGGGGTACCCCTACATCGCGGACGTGCACAACACGGTTGGGTGGAGTGTCACGGCGACGGGGCAGATCCGCGAGTGGGAGCTGAGTCTGACCCACTACCGCATGCCCTACGCCGGGTCCACGCTCTACTATGCAGGCAGGTCTCCGGCGGAGGAGGTCGGCCCGCACGAGGTCAACGACGCCGGCGTGCGCTACGACAAGCTCGGGACTCCCATCTCCTCCAGCTCGCCCTACGCCGACAGCGACGTGCTGACGCTCTGGACACTGGACGCCGGCCGCCGGTTCTACTTTCTGGAGCAGTTTGTCGAAGGGTACGTGCCGTTTGGGGCCGGAATCGTCTGGGCGAGCATCGCCGACGGACTCGCGGGCAGTGTGGGGGTGCACCTCTGGGGCGGTGTCGCGACCGACATTGAGTTTGGGGACTTCGCCGTCGTGTTCGACGCGCGCGTTCACTACATCATCACGAACAATGCAGCGGGCGTTCAGCGCGGTGCGGACAATGCCGCCGTGGTCGACGAGACGGTCCTCGAAGCCCTCATCAGCTCGATGGCCTTTGCCACCTTCGACGTCGGCGTGCGGTACCGTATCAATTGAGCGCGCTCAACCCGGTCTACATCCGCTCGGCTGAGCTCGGCGGGAAATTTGGGCATCGGCCCAAGCTGGACCTTCGGGCGCAGGTTCTCCACGCGGCGCGACAGGCGCTGGATCGGGCGCAGATGAGCCCGCGAGACGTGGACGCACTTTACGTGGGAGCGATGGGTGGCTTCGGCCCCGAGGAGTTCGTCGGGCTTCTTCCGCTGCGCATCGGGTCCGAACTCAAGCTCCGCCACGCCGACATCCTTCCCATGATGGCCGGCACGAGTGAGGCGGGCGCGTGGGCGTTGCGGCAGGCGTTCGATGGGCTGCGGCGCGATCGGGAGTACTCCACGGTCCTGGTCATCGCCGGCGAGCAGATGAACCCAATCGCCGGCACGGAGGTGGGCAAAGCCGGGCTGCTTCAGGAGCGCATCGACCGCAACGCGGTCATCAGCCAGGTCATCGACCCCACCGATGCGCGCTACGGCCTCAATATGTTGCGCCTGGGCGATCTGTTCATGGACATGCTGGCCGGCCGGCTCGGCGTGGCCGAGCACGATCTGCATCATGTGCTGCTGCCGTGGCTGGCCCTGGAGAAGTACCGCCGCGTGGCGCGGTACCCCATGGGTCACTTCCATAAATCGCCCGTGAGCGACTACGAGGGCTACCGTCGCCGTCCACCCGTAGCCAGTCACTTCAACCTGCACGATGTCTGTCCCACGAGCACGGGCGCCGTGGCGCTGGTCCTCAGTCGCCTTCCGCCGGAGACGGGTCCTACAGTCCGGATTCGCGGGATGGGGCAGGGGTATGTACCGGCCTCGCCCAGCGATCGTCACGGCGATCTGGGCGCCAGCCGCGCGATCCGAGAGGCCCTCGTCCGCGCCTGTGAGGGGGCGGACTGCGGGATTGAGACGCTGCTGGATGCGGACTTTGCGATCATCCACGACGCCTTCCCGAGCATCGAGGTCTTTTTCCTCAACGAGCTTTGCGGCGGTGACTTGCCGCAGATCCTGGACCGCCTCCTGAGCGGCTGGTCCAACCCGTTTGGCGGCCTGAAGGCATGTGGCCATGCGCTGGGCGCGTCGGGTCTGCTCCAGATCGCCAAGGCATACCAGCGGTTTACCGCGGACGCCCGGTACATCGTGGATCCGGAGCCGTTCCCCGGCCACCACCACTGCTTCACCACCAGCGTGGGCGCCGCGCTGACCAATGTCATCGTCTCCGTGCTGTCCGCGACGCCTGAAGGGGAGACGGAGGCGTCGCTGGTCGAAGACAGGGGCGATGCGGAGCGGCAGCGCGACGCCTTCCGGGTGCGCACATGGGACACGCGCCGGTACTACGACTCGGTGGGACCGGTCCGCGAGGGCGAGGGAATTGTCCTGGGCTCCACCCGGTACCGTCACATGCCGAGCTTTGGCGACGCGGACAACCCGTTGCTGGCGTCGGTCCGTGAGCCGTATGTGCACCTTGTGCAGCTCGACGAAGGCCTGGAGCCGGAGAAGGCCGTGGCGTTCAGCCGGTCCTCCATTCCGCAGGGCACCGTCGTGGCGCTGCGCATGGTAGATGGATTCTGCGAGGCGGTGCCAACCGGACGGTCGTGCGCGGCGCTGGCGCCGGTCGCGCCCGGGGCCGCCGCTGTCCGCCAGATGATGGACCGGGAGCGGGACTTCCAGCGGTACCGCAGCCAGCCCCTGGAGTTTCTCCCGGAGCCCGCGCGCCTCGGAACTTCAGCCTGGGCGTACGCTGTGCTTCGCCGGCCGGGACGCGTGGGCTTGCTGGACGTGGTGCATGTCAAAGCCCGGATCATCCCCACCGAGTTGGACACGGTCGAGATGGGCCCCGCAGGGAACGCCGTCGCCGTGACCGTGATGGCCCCGGCTTGGGATCAGGCCAGCGCGTGGCTGCCGGCCATCTGGGCGCACTGCGAACAGCGGGTCTCGGTCCGTCATGGCAACCTGCCGCGGCTGCGCGCCTGGGGTGTCGTACCAGCGGGAACGTCACTGTCGGCGTTGATGCAACCGTCCGCCCCTCGGGCCATGGCGTGGATTGCCCGCGAGTTTGTGGAGGGTCCTGCACTGTCCGAACCCAGCCGGCCCCTGGCGGGGGACCCTGCCACCTTCGTTCGGCGCGCCATCGGGCTCGTGGATGCAGTGCGGGTACTGCACGAGCACGCGATGTTCGGGCGCGGCGTGGTGCCGGAGCAGGTGATCCGCAGCGTCGATGGCCGCCTGACACTCCTCGATCTGCCGTGGATGGAGAGCACTGGTCAGGGGTCCGCGCCGCCGGCGAGCACAGATGCGTTGGTCCGGGGCGATCTCTTTGGGCTCGGGCGATGCCTGTACGCCCTGTTCACCGGGCAGGATCTGGAGCTCAATGACGAGGGCGGGGTGGGGCAGGCGCTGTCGCACGGTCTGTCGCGGGGTCGCCCCGACATCGGTTCGATTGTGGGGCGGCTGCTCACCTCGTCCGAGCGGGAGCGCTTCCAGTCTGTGCAGCAGCTGCTGGCGCGTCTTCAGTCGCTTACGGTATGACGCCGCCGGGGCCCGGTTGGGTCAGAGCTCTTTGGCTTTGATCTGAGCGATGACTTCCGTGTAGCTCGTGTTCTGGACCATCTGTCCCAGCAAGAGCTGGTACTTCGTGACGAGATCCGTGCGTCCCTCGGACCGGTAGTGGTCCAGCAGGTTGTAGATGCGGATGAACGCCTTTTCGCTGTTCACAAAGTAGGCCACGGCCTCCAGCGTCGCCTCGACCGAGGCCCGGCCGAGGGATCGCGACCGCGCGGAAAAGGTGAACTCGTAGCCCTCGCTGGACAGGACAACCAGCGTAACCTCGGCCTCCGCGTCGGAGCCCGCCTGGTCTTCCCTGCTGGCCATGAGCCCCCGGACCGAGAACTCCTTGAACGAGATGGTGGTGAGTGACGGAAACTGGGGTGCCAGGTGGTCCATGAGCCCGTGGAAGCATGCGTCCACGAGCCCGGTCCCCTCCGCGTCGATGTTCAGCACTTCGCCGGGACGATCCGACGTGACCAGGCCGCAGTGAATCACCGCCTTGCCTGTCTCGAACTCCTCCTCGAGCCGGTACGAAACCGGACGAATGCTGACGAATCCCTCACCGAGGATGTCGCGCATCTTGGTCAGCATCTCATTCATCTTGTCGTTCATAGGCATGACAACTCCTCCATGGAGTGCAAACGGTCGGCAGCGGCCAGGTCTTCCCACGCGGCCAGGTTGAGCGCAGGGCGCGAGGGGTTCAACCGCGGTGGCGGGGTCGGCGAGCGGGCGGGTTGTCGCCTGGCTCGGCCTCCGGCTTTGGGAAACGATCGAGATCGATCTCGGGATAGGGCGCGTCGGAGCGCGGTTTGCCGTTGTTGCACAGAACGTAGCGCCAGACCGGACCGCCGGCGGCGGTGACCTTGCGCTCGCGGGTGGTGGCGGGCCAACTCTCCGCGTGCTCCGGCCACCCGGCGTCGCCGGGCTCAACGAGATCCAGGCGCTCTGTGCACGGGAGCACCGCCTCGATGAACGAGGCGTAGGGCTCCACGTCGGTCTTCACGACGAGGTGGCCCCCGATCTTCAATTTGTCCGCGACGAGGTCGAGGAATGCGGGCGCGAACAAACGGCGCTTGGCGTGGCGCTTCTTCCACCACGGGTCGGGGAACAGGAGGTACACGCACTCCAGCGACGCGTCGGCGAACAGCAGCGGCAGCGCGAGCATGGCGTCTGCGCCGAGCACGCGGGCATTGTCGAGGCCCTCGTCCTTGACCTCGGCGTCGAGCAGCTCCGCGAATTTTCGCCGGATCTCGATCCCCAGCACAGTTCGCGATGGCAGCGCAGCTGCGAGATCCTTGAGGAACCGTCCCCGGTTGGAGCCAATCTCGACGTGGACGGGGGCCGGCATGGTGCGCGTGGCAGCCCAGGCGGCGATGTCTTCGAGCTCGCCTGCGCGGTACCGCGTGATCAGGTCCGGGAACGTGGGGGTCTGGAGTTCCAAATTCAGGCCGGCGGGAACGAATCGATCAGGTCCACGACCGTCCCGTCACGGGCGATCTCCGCGTTGGGGTGTACCTTGCGCGCGTCGCGCTCCATGTCGCGCAGAGTTGCGTCGCCGTGGTTGGGGTCGTGGTGAACCAGGTACGTGCGGCCCACGCTGGCCAGCTCGGCCACCTGCAGGGCGCAGCGCACCGTGGAGTGCCCCCAACCCTGTGTCGGCAGGATGTCCGAGGTGTACGTGCCCTTGGTGTACATCGCGTCGTGAATCAAGACGGACGCGCCGGAGGCGAACCGTGCCAGCCGCCGGTCTCCGAAGACGTAGCCCTCTGTATCCGTGGCCACAACGACCGACCGCCCAGCGTGTTCGACGCGGTAGAACATCACGCCGCTCTTTGGGTGGTTGTAGCCACGCAGACAGCGGACGACCACGTCGGTATCCTCGGGCGCCGGGGCGGCTTTGCGCAGCTCGGAGTGTTTGATGTTCACGACGACCGGATCCACCTGCCCCTTCACAAAGAAGACCGCCTCCGGCTCCCGAATCTCGCCGAAGCGAAGTTCGCCTTCCATCTCGTACAGCGGCACCGGATGGTACGGCGTGTGGACGAACGTGCGCAGCGCCTCCTCAAAGGAGCACAACGGATTGCGCGGTCCGAAGACCCACGTCGTCGTGTCTGGGACGTACAGCGGCGCGTAGTAGGGGAAGCCGCAGATGTGGTCGTAGTGGCAGTGGGTGTGGAACAGATAGCTGACCAGGGGTCCCGGCGCACCGCTGGCAAAGTGTGCCCCGACGAGCTCCTTGCCGAAGCCGACGATCCCGCTGCCTGAGTCAAAGACCAGTTTGCGGTCGCCGGCTTCCACCACGACGCACGTCGTGTGGCCACCGAACTCGGAGTACTCCGGTCCCGAGACCGTCCGAGTCCCGCGCGTCCCATAGAATGTGAGCTTGAATTGGCTCATGTTCAGGAGGGTATCCTACGCGCTGGAAACCCTTGCTTCAACAACTTCGGGTCAGGCTTCCTCGACCTCGACCACGATCTCGTCAAGCGTGCGCTGCAACTTGTCCATTCGGACGATGACGTCGTCGAGTCTGCTCTTGATCTCCTGCACGTCTGCCTGGCTGGCGATCCCGACAGACTCAGTGATCTCGGACTGCATCTCGCGGACGCTCGCCATGAACTCACTGCGAAGGATGCGCTGGACTACCTCCCGGCGGTTGAGCAGCCGGAAAACGCTGTCCACGACGCGGTCGGCCACTTCCTGGCCGAGGGGTGAACGATCCTGGGCCGTTCGGACGATCGCCCTGACGAGTTTGGCGAGCTCGTCGTAGCCGATTCCGAGCTTCGGCAGGACGCGGCGAGCCTCGTCGTCGATCGGGCCGTCCTCGTCGTCGATGCGGTCGTCCATGTCCGGGTTTTCACGCTCGTCTTCAGTCATCCTGACCTTCCTTTGCTACGTCTGCCGCAGGGCCTGCGTCGATGGGGTCCGGAACCACGAGGTCGCTGCTGGCGGGGGCCACCTGGTTCATGAATTTGGCGATACCACCGGAGAACGAATCTTTGAAGAGGAGGACGAAGATCAGCATCCCGCCCATCAGCGCAATCGTGGTGACCTGGGCCATACTCGGCCCGGGCGGCCTGTGGCCGCGGCCCGGTTTACGTCCTCGACGCGCCATCCTGGGGGCTCCGCTGCACGTCCACAAGTTGGAGTTCGAGCTTGCGCCGCCCCCGCCACGACGTCAACCGGGGGGTAAGCAGGGCGTCGATGGCCCTGACCTTCAGGCGTTCCCGCTGTTCTGCCATGGAGAACCCAATGGCGTCCTGCACGCTGGTGCCGTGCGACAGCTGCACCCGCAGATGATCGCCACCGACCACCCGTCGCTTCAACGGGCGGACGCCGCGGGCGAGCAACACGGGTTCCGGGTGTCCGGTGCCAAACGGACCAAGGAGCAGCAGCTCGTCGAGGAACGCGTCGTCAAACTCCGAGAGGTGGACTTCGGTGTCGATCAGCAGCTCCAGAGACACGGGCGAACTCTCCATCTGTCTTGTCAGACGTCGGAACAGGATGTCCTTGACGGCGTCAATGCCGCCGATTTCAACGCTCAGCCCGGCGGCCGCCGCGTGCCCGCCGTGGGTCAGGAGTTGGTCCTCAAGCCCCTGCAGGGCTGCCACGAGATCCACGCCCCGCGGTGCGCGAAGGCTCATCCGTGCCAGCCCGGTCTCCATATTGCTCGCGACGGTGACAACCGGAAGGCGGAAGCGCTCCTTGAGGCGGCTGGCGACCACGCCGAGCAGGGCGTCGGGCCATCCGCCGCCGTCCACGATGATCACCTGGTGACCGTCCTCGGCCGCTGCGTGGGCTTTGGGCATGGCCGTCTCGAGCATCTGGCGCTCCTGGCGCTGACGCTCGGTGTTGTCCTCGTCCAACCCTCGCGCCAGCCGCACTGCGTCGGCGTACGAATCCGTCAGCAGCAGCTCCACGCATTGATCGGCGTGCCCCACGCGACCCGCCGCGTTGAGGCGGGGGGCGAGGCGAAACCCAACTGCCCGTGCGCTGATGGCCCCCTCGATCTGGGAGCGGTCAATCAGCGCAGCAATACCGGGCCGTTGGCGGCGGCCCAGCTCCACCAGTCCCGCCCGGACCAGAATTCGGTTGTCGCCGGACAGCGGCACTGCGTCCGCGACGGTGCCGAGAGCGACCAGATCCAGGTAGCCGTCGAGGCTGTCGGGGAGACCCAGCGACCGGTCCACAGCCCGCACCAGGCTGAAGGCGACGCCCACGGCGCAAAGTTGCTTGAAGGGGTACGGACAATCTGCCTGCGCCGGGTTCAGAATCGAGTGGGCGTTTGGACGCGCGAGGCCCGGTTGGTGGTGATCGACCACGACCACATCGATACCCTGGGTGGCCGCGTAGGCGATCTCCTCGACGTTCGACATCCCACAGTCGGCCGTGAAGATGAGGGTTTGCCCTTGCGCTTTGGCGAGGTCCACCGCCTCGACCGACAGGCCGTGCGAGCCGCCGCGTCGTTTCTGGACCTGGATGCGGGTCGCGATTCCAAGACTGCGACACAGGTGGGTCAGGCACGCGGCGGCGGTCATGCCGTCGACGTCGTAGTCCCCGTAGACGAGCACCGGTTCCCGGTCGCGGCGAGCCCGCGCGAGTCGCTCGACGGCCTTGGCCATGCCCAGCATGACGAAGGGGTCGGGAAGGTCGTCGAGGCTGGTTCGGAGAAAGTCGGCGGCGACGTCCGCGTCGCCGCGTGTGCGGGCTGCGAGAATTCGAGCAGTCAGGGGCTGAATGCCCAGGTCGCGCGCCAGCGCTTCAGCGGCGTCCACGCCGGCGGGGTTCACGCTCCACAGCCGGTCGGGACCCTGCGTCAAACTCAGGCCTGCGTCTGGTGCTCGCGGGAGGCTTTGGTCTGTTTGCGCGCCTCGAGGAAGTTGTGCATCCCGATGAGGACCGGGGACGCGACGAAGTTCGACGAGTACGTTCCGACGATGACACCGACGATGAGCGCGAACGCGAACGTCTGAATGAGTCCACCACCGAAGATGTACAGCGCGGCGACCGCGAGCAGCGTCGTCAGCGAGGTGAGCACCGTCCGGCTGAGCGACTCATTGACGGAGATGTTGACGATCTCTCCGACCGGGGCGCCGCTGATGTTGGCGAAGTTCTCGCGGATGCGGTCGAAGATCACGATCGTATCGTTGAGCGAGTAGCCGACGATGGTGAGTATCGCCGCGATGATGGGAAGACTCACCTCAATCTGCAGTGCGGAGTACACGCCCATCGTGATGAGAACATCGTGGAAGAGGGCCAGCACGGCGCCGGGCGCGTACCGCACGTCAAAGCGGAACGCGATGTAGATGAGGATGAGGATGAGCGCGATGATAAGCGCGACCACTCCGTTGTCGCGAAGCTGTTTACCGACGCGCGGTCCGACGGACTCGACCCGCAGCACGCCGCCGGTCTTGGTGGGGTCGGCCTTGTCGTGGAATTTGGCGCCGTAGTCCGCCAGGAAGAGCTCGTGGACGCGGTTCTGCAGCTCGTCGAGCCGGAGCGTGTACTCCGGGTCCTCCTGCGAGTCGCTCACGGCGATGGACCACTTGCCCGTCTCAGACTCAAAGCCCTTCAGCGACGCCTCGAGCTTGCCCTGTTCGGCGGCGGGGTCGTTGAACCGAACGTAGATGACGTCGCCTCCTTCCTCGGTCCAATAGAAGCGCTTGATCTCGCCCACGTCTTTGACCAGCGCGGCTTCCACGCGGGCGGTCTTCTCGGCGTCGAGCGTCGAGGCGCTCGGGATGCGGATCAGGAAACGGGCTTCATCTGCGCTGCCAAACGTCTGCACATCGGGCTTCTCGAGACCGAGTTTGTCGGCAGTCGCGCGGACCTCGCCGACCTCAACGGGCTCGTTGAACTGGAGGATGATCTCCGACCCACCTGAGAAGTCGACGCCGAAGTTGAGGCCGACGGTGGCGAGCAGGATGGCGCTCGTTGCGCAGAGAATTACGCTGAGAACGATGAACGGTTTCTGCTTTCCGACAAAGTCGAAACGAGTACCGGGTTTGATGATTTCCATGGGGTATCTCGCTTCGCTCAGATGCTCAGCCGCTCGGGGCGGAAGCGCTCATTGATAAAGTCGTAGCAGATGCGCGTCACGATGACGGCGGTGAACACCGAGGCGATGATGCCGATGAGCAGGGTGACGGCGAAGCCTTTGATGGGGCCGGAACCGCCCTTCTCCATGAGCACGAGGGCGGCGATGCCCGTCGTGATGTTGGCGTCGAGGACGGCAGACAGCGCCTTGGCGTACCCCGCCTCGACGGCGGCGCGCGGACCCTTGCCGAGCCGGATCTCTTCTCGGATGCGTTCGAATATGATGACGTTGGCGTCCACGGCCATACCGATCGTCAGGATGATGCCTGCAATCCCCGGCAGGGTCAGGGTCGCGTTGAGCGCCGTCAGGGCCGCCATGATGAACAGGATGTTGAGGGTCAGCGCGATGTTCGCGATGACGCCGCCGCCGCGGTAGTAGATCAGCATGAACACGATGACGAGGATGCCTGCGACGCCCAGGGCCGTCTGTCCCTTGCGGATGGAGTCGTCACCGAGGCTCGCGCCGACGCTCGTCTCAAACTCCTTGTGAATCGGAGCGGGCAGGGCGCCGTGGCGGAGCACCGTGACCAGGTCCGTCGCCTCTGCGAACAGCTCGTTGATTCCCTTGTAGCCGCCCATGGTGATTCGAGCGCGGCCGCCGGGGATGGGCTCGTTGATGACCGGGTTGCTCTTGAGCGTGTCGTCCAGAAGGATCGCGAACCGCTTGCCGACGTTGTCCGTGGTCAGCTTGCCAAACACCTCGGCGCCGCGCGTGTCGAAGGTCAGCGACACTTCCGGCTTGTTCGTGCGCGGGTCCGTCGTGACCGTCGCGTCCTGGAGGTACTCACCGGTCAGCTCGGTCTTGGAGAAGACCAGGTGCGAGCGCCAGTAGGAGTTGGCCGGGTCCACTTGGGTCTTGGCCTTGTCGAGGTACTTTTTGACCTCTTCGTAGACGACCTGCTTCTTCTCGGGGACTCGCCCGGGCTCACCGTAGAACCAATCCTTGAGTTCTTGCTTGGTGGCCGCTTTGACGGTCGGCTCGCCGTTGTCGATGAACTGCTCCAGGTTGGGCGGCAGGTCAGACAGGCCCTGGAAGTAGGCCGCGGCCCCGGCGTCGTCCACCTTTTTGAACTGGAGCTGCGCCGTGGTGCCGATGAGGCGCTTGGTCCGCGCGAACTCTTCCTCGCGCAGACCCGGCAGCTGAACGACGATGTCGCTCTGTCCAGACTTCTTGATGTCGGGCTCGGTCACGCCGAGGGCGTCGATGCGCTCGCGGATCGTGTCGATGGCCTGACTGATGGCGTACTCTTTGGTCTGGTCGATGTACGCCGGGTCCATCAGGAAGCTGACCGTGCCCGCCGCCGCTTCCTGCTCCCGAAGCATGTTCGGGAAGAAGTTCTGGAAATCCGTGTCGACCATGGCGGTCTGGGCGGGGTCCGCAAACTTCAGGATGACGCGAATCTCGTCGCTGCCCTCGGGCGCGATGACCTGGGTTTCGACCTTGATCGCGGCGTCCTTGGCCAGGAGCCTGGCGCTCATGTCCTCGGCCAGCCGGTCGGCCTTGTCGCGGACGGCCTTATCGACCTCGACCTTGTACTGGAGCAGCAAGCCGCCCTGGAGGTCGAGCCCCAGGTTCAGCTTGCGGTCCCAGACCTTCTCGTAGCTCACGAGCCAGCTAGGCTTGTCGCCCGTCTTGGGCGTCGCGAGCGTGGGAATGATTGCTCCGATCGACAACACGGCGAGAAGCACGATGAAGCCAATCCTGATGAGCCCTGCCTTCTGCATGAAACGGTCCTTCCGGTGAGGCCTGGTGCCTCGACTTACTTCTTGCTGTCGTCGCTCTTTTCGTCGCCCTTTGCGTCGCCTTTGTCGGCTTCAGGAGGGGCTGCGACGGGGTTGACCTGGGCGCGCAGGATCTTCACGCGCACCCGGTCGCTGATCTCGACGGTGACTGTGTCGGCTTGAACCCCAGTGATCTTCCCCAGGATTCCGCCGCCCGTGACGACCTTGTCGCCAACCTTCAGGGCGCTCAGGAACTTCTCGCGCTCAGCCCGCTGCTTGTTCTGCGGGCGGATCACAAGGAAGTACATGATGCCGAAGATGATGCCCACCATCAGCAGCAGGTTCCACCAGCTTCCGCCGGCTCCACCCCCACCTCCCTGGGCGATCACGATGTAGAGAATTTCAGACACTTCATCACCAGACAATCGAAAGTCGGTCAGCGACCGAGGTTGGTAGCAGACCGATCCAGGTTGGTCAAGCCGGCCCCGAGTCCCACTCGGCGAGCCACGAGGTCGCCCACGAGCGGGAAGTTCCCGCCTCGATGGACCCTCGCAACTCCCGCATCAATTGCAGGTAGAAGTGAAGGTTGTGAAGTGTGATCAAATGGGCGCCCAGCATCTCGTTCTGTTTGAAGAGGTGCCGTATGTACGCACGCGTGAAGCGCGAGCAAGTGTAGCAGTCACACTTGGGGTCGGGCGGCAGCATGTCGCGGGTGAAGCGCGCGTGCTTGATGACGAGCTTTCCGCTCGACGTGAACAGCTGGCCGTTGCGCCCGTTACGGGTTGGCATCACGCAATCGAACATGTCTACGCCGCGCAGCACGCACTCGATGAGATCCCGCGGCGTTCCCACCCCCATCAGGTAGCGAGGTCGGTCCACGGGCAGGGCGGGCGCTGCAACCTCGACCGTCTCGTACATCAGCGGCTTGGCCTCGCCCACGCTCAGGCCCCCGATTGCGAACCCGTCGAACGGCAGGTCGGCCAGGGCCTCGATGTGGCGAAGACGAAGCGCTGGGTCCACGCCGCCCTGCGTGATGGCAAACAGCGTGCAGTCCTCGCGCGTGCGCGCGTTGAGACACCGTTTTGCCCACCGGGTGGTGCGCTCCAAGGACGCCTCGAGATAGGCGGTCTGCGCCGGCAGCTCGGGGCACTCGTCAAAGCACATCATGACGTCGGAGCCGATGACTTCCTGGATCTCGATGAGCTTCTCGGGTGTGAACAGGTGTTTGTCGCCGCTGCGGTGGTCCCGGAAGACCACGCCGTCCTCGCTGATCTTGCGCAGCTCCTTGAGGCTGAAGACCTGGTAGCCGCCAGAGTCCGTCAGCAGGTTGTGGGACCAGCCCATCATGGCGTGGAGTCCGCCGTGGTCGCCGATGACATCAAGGCCCGGTGCCAGGTACAGGTGATACGCGTTGCCGAGGATGATCTCGGCACCGAGACTGTCGAGGTGCGCCGGGGTCATCGCCTTGACGGTGCCGTACGTTCCCACCGGCATGAACACGGGCGTCTCGACGACGCCGTGGGCCAGGTGCAGGCGTCCTCGGCGCGCTTCGCCATCGGTGGCGAGCAGCTCAAATCTGGCCAGCGGGAAACTCATCGAGATCTCAAAAGGAGCATGGAGTCGCCGTAGCTGTAGAACCGAAGCTTGCGCGCCACCGCGTCCTCGTACGCCGCCCGGATGGTCTGCGCTCCGGCAAAGGCGCTGACCAGCACCAGCAGGCTGGAGCGGGGAAGGTGGAAGTTGGTGACGAGCGCGTCCACGGTGCCAAAGTCGTAGCCGGGTTTGATGAACAATTGCGTGGACCATGCGCCCGCTTGGGTGCGCCTTGGACCAAATCTGCTCGCCTGATCTTCCAGCGCGCGCGCTGAGGTGGTCCCGACGGCGATGACCCGCCGCGCTGCGGAGAGCTGGGCGGCCAGCCCGTCGCCGACCTCGTACCACTCCTTGTGGAGCTTGTCGCCCTGCGCGGTGTTCTCGTCCAGCGGTTTGAACGTGCCGATGCCCACGTGAAGGGTCACCGTGGCGGTCTGGACACCCTGACGCCCCAGGCTCGCCAGCAGCTCCGTGCTGAAATGCAGGCCGGCCGTGGGGGCTGCGACCGCGCCGGGTTGACGCGCGTAGACGGTCTGGTAGCGGCTCGTATCCGCGTCGGAGAGCGCGGACAGACCCAGCTCGCGCCGGCGGCGGACGATGTAGGGCGGCAAGGGGACCGTCCCGGAATCCTCCATGGCCTCGGCGAGGGTCGACGCAACGTCGATCTGCGCGTCCCAGGACCCGTCGTCGCGCCGCGAGACCAGCTGCACGTCGCCCAGGCGCTCGCCGTCTCGCAGCTTGCGGCTGGGCTTGGCCAGGACGTGCACTGCAACCGGACCCGGTCCGGCGTCCCACCGTCCGTCTACGGGGCCCAGGACAAAGATCTCGACCCGGCCACCGGTGGACCGGTGTCGCTCCAGACGACACGGAACGACGCGGGTGTCGTTGAAGACCAGCAGGTCCCCCTCGCCGAGCTCCCTGCCCAGATCGTGAAAGGGGACGACCTCGCGCTCTTCCGGGCCGCGAACGAGCATCAGGGACGAGGCGTCACGCTGGGCGGCCGGCTGGTGCGCGATCAGCGCGTCTGGCAGGTGGTAGTCGTAGTCGCTCAGGCGCACGCCGTCACTCGTCCATGGACAACGCGGCGGGGCGCTCAAACAGGGTGTTCGAGTCGGGCGCTGCGGGTCGACACAACCCGAAGCCCTGGGCGAAGTCGCAGCCAAGGTCGCGCACAAACCGAGCCTGGTCCAGTGTCTCGACCCCCTCGGCGACAACCCGAATGCCCAGACCGGTGGCCAGTCCGCGGATTGCACGGGCGATGGCGCCGCTGCCGTGGTCCGTCCCGCTGCCCTCGACGAAAGAGCGGTCGATTTTCAGGATGTCGACCGGGAAGCGTTGGAGGTAGCTCAGCGAGGAGAATCCGGTCCCGAAATCGTCCACGCAGATCGTGATGCCCATCCGGCGCAAGGTCGCGATGCGTTCGGCCGTCTCGGCGCTGTCGGCCAGCAGCGCGTCCTCCGTGATCTCAAAGTGCAGGCTGCTCGTGGACAGGCGTGTCACGCGGAGGATGGCGTCGAGCTCCTCGAGGAGATCCTCGCGGCGCAAGTGGCCCGGCGAGACGTTGATCCAGACCGCGAGGTCGTCAGGTACGAGCTTCTGGCGCTTCCAGGATTGCAACTGCCGGCAGGCTTCCTCGAGCACCCACGACTCCAATTGTGGCAGCAACCCGGACTGCCGAGCCACCGGGAGGAAGTGGCCGGGCAGGACCATCCCGTCGGGTCGGCGCCACCGGACGAGCGCCTCCACACCGACCAACCGGAGCTCGGGCAGCGAGTAGATCGGCTGGTAGTGGAGCGCGAGCTCGTTTCCGCCCAGCGCTCGTCGCAGATCGGTCTCGATCTCGAACGACCGAACCACGTCGGTTCGCATGGCCGCCTGAAACAGCGCCATCTGTCCCCCGCCCAGGCCCTTGGCGCGGTACATGGCGGTGTCCGCATCCCGCAGGAGGTCTGGCTGGCCGTCGACCTGCTCGCCCAGCAGCGCAATGCCTACGCTGGCGGTCACCACCAGCTCCTGGCCTGCCAGATTCATGGGCCGCGCGATGGCGGAGCGGACACGTTGGGCGACTTCGTGCGCCTCGCGCGGGTGCCGCAGTCCCTCCAGAAGAACCGTGAACTCGTCGCCACCGATTCTTGCGGTGGTGTCCGCCGCGCGCACCGCTGTCAGGAGTCGCCGGGCGACCTCCCGAAGAAGTTCGTCACCGACGGCGTGGCCATAGCTGTCGTTGACATTCTTGAACCGGTCCAGGTCCACAAAGAGCACGGCCAGGTCCTCTCGGGGGCGGCGCTCACACTGTGCAATCGCGTGTTCGAGACGATCCTGGAAGAGCACGCGGTTTGGCAGGCCCGTGAGAGCGTCATGGGTCGCGTCGTGCAGCAACTGCAGCTCGGCCAGTTTCCGCATCGTGATGTCGGACAGTGAACCGGCGAGAAGAGTGGGGCGCCCGGCGGGGTCACGCTGGGCCAGCGCCCGGCAATGAAACCACCGGTACGCGCCGTCCTCATGAAGAATCCGATGCTCGCACTCAAAGTGCGGCGCGCCCCCCTCCAGGTGCTGCTCGAGGAGGCGTTGCACCTCGGCGCGATCGCTGGCGTGGACGCGGTTGAGCCACTGGTCCGGTGCCGTGCGGAAGTCCTCGGCGGGGTGCCCCAATACCGCGCGCCATCGGGCGGAGCAGAACAGCTCCCCGGTCTCGAAGTCCCATGCCCACATGCCGTCGTTGGCGCCTGCGGCAGCCAGCGCGTACCGCTGGGAGACGGCGTTCGCCGCAGCGCGTTGGGCAGTGTCAACCTGGTCGAGCCGGGCGCGCTGGTCCAGCCGACCTTCCAGGATCCGGAGTCGCTCCTGCGTCTCGCGCAGTTTCCGTCGCAGCTCACGTGGGTTGTCCGGCAGGTCGTCCGGGGCCTCGTCGGGCCATGGATCTTGAGGAGTGTCGTCGGTCACGTTCCCATGGAGTGTTTGCGCGCCGGCCAGGACCCCGCGCTTCGACCCAGCTGACGCCCGGATTGCGGCAATCGCACGGGCGCATGCTACACTCAAACACGTGAACGCAAGGTACGCCATTCTTCTGCTCATCCTGACCGTCGGCTGCGAGGCGCGACCCGCCACTGCGCCGGTGGAGCTGCGGTTTCTGCCGCTGGTTTCGGGTGACCCTCTCACCCGGACCTGCGGGGACTCCACGCTAGGGGGTGGCGTTTCCGCCGACAGCCTGGGCCCGATCGGGGCGATCCGTTTGGTCGTGCGCGCAGCCGATGGCGAGGTCGTCTACGACCAGGCCGTGGTCGAGCCCGTGCCCGGGGCGGGTGTGAAGTTTGACGGGATTCCCGTCGGGGGCGGGTACGCGGTGTCCGCATCGGTCTGCGGTACGGCGCAGGGCCCGTCGAGCTGGGTCGGGTCCGCGACTGGCGTCCGTGTCCAGGACCGGGGGACGACCAAGACGCAGGTCCATATGTTGCCCGTCGCGGGGTACGCGTGTGCCCGCACGGCGGCCGACGATGGACTGCCGCAGGCGGCCCACCTCTTTGCGTCGGCCTGGTCCGGCGACGGCCGGACGGCCCTTGTCGCCGGCGGCATTGGCCAGTCACCCGCGGGTGCGGCCGTTGCGGCGTCTCCCACGGTCTCGGTCTACGA
>CALBXO010000450.1 GCA_937890335.1 uncultured Pseudomonadota bacterium
TGGTGAAGGTGCCGTCCTGCACGTCGCCGGGGCCGAGCTTCTTGCTGCGCGCTCGCTCCGAGAGGTCCGCCACGGCCTTGGCCATGCCGGCGATGGACTTCTCGTCCGCGTTCTTCACCACCGGCACAATCAGGCCGTGCTCGAGCGCTACGGCTACGCCGACGTTGACATCGCCGCGGTAGACGATGTTGGTGCCGGAGAGGCTGGCGTTCATCAGCGGAAAGCTTCGCAGGGCGTCACTGACGGCCTTGACCAGGAAGACCGTGAAGCTCAGCTTTGCGCCGCGCGCCGCGTACTCGGCCTTGTATTTGGTGCGCAGCCGCATGATGTGGGTGACATCACACTCGTGCACAGTCTGACAGTGGGCGGACACGCGCCGCGACATGACCATGTGCTCGGCGATGTTCTGGCGCATGATGGCCAGCGGCTCCATGCGGTCGTTCGGTCCGACCACCACCTCCGGCGCGTGCAGGGTGACGGAGGGGGCGAACGACACGGGCGTGCCCGCTCCAGCGGTCCGCAGCCCCTTGTGGAGCCCCGCGCCAACAAAGCCGAGGATGTCCTTCTTGGTGACGCGTCCCGACAGGCCCGTCCCCGGGACCTGGGCCAGGTCAACGCTGTGCTCGGCGGCGATTTTGCGCACCAGCGGGGTCGAGCGGGTTCTGCGCAGCTCGTCCGCGGTGGAGTCGGTGGCGGCTGGAGCCGGCGCGGACGCCGGTGCTTTGGCCGCGGCCGGTGCGACTGCGGCTGCGGCTGCGGCTGTCTCGGGAGCGGCGGCTGCGGGTGCCGAGGACGAGCCGGAGGCGACATCGTCGGCCGATTGGCTCACGTAGCCGACGATGGTGCCGACGGCGACCTTGGTGCCAGCGCCCACCACGATCTCCGCCAGGTAGCCCGCGACGGGCGCGGGGATGACGGACTCGACCTTGTCGGTGCTGATCTCAAAGAGATCCTCGTCCCGCTCGACCTTGTCCCCGGGCTCCTTGAGCCACTTGACGACAGTGCCCTCTGCGATGGATTCGCCCATCTGGGGCATGATGATCTCGGTCCGCATGACGCTCCTCTCGTTCAATACGCAAGCAGTTTTCTACACGCCTCTCGGAGCCGGTCCTCGTTCGGTTGGAACGCGTGCTCGAGGGGGTGCGCGTAGGGGACGGGCGTGTCCGCCGCGCCCATTCGTACCACGGGGCCGTCCAGCCACTCGAAGACGTCTTCACCGATGCGTGCGGCGATTTCGCCGCCGATTCCCCCGGTGAGTTGGTCCTCGTGCAGGACGATGACTTTGTTGGTTTTGCGCACGGAGGCGTAGACCGTGTCGTAGTCCACGGGCTTGAGCGTGCGCAGGTCGATGACTTCCACGGAGACGCCGTCGGCGTCCCGTAGCTGCTGGGCCACCGCGCAGGCCCGGTGGACCATGGCGCCGTAGGTCACGACGCTCAGGTCTGTGCCCTCTCGGGCCACAGCGGCGGTGCCAAGCTCCACCACGTGCTCGCCGTCGGGGACCTCGCCCTTGATGTGCCGGTACAGGAATTTGTGTTCCAGAAACAGCACGGGGTTTGGATCCCGGATTGCTGCGATGAGGAGCCCCTTGGCGTCGGCCGCGGTGGCGGGCATGACGATCTTGAGGCCCGGCGTGTGGTGGAAGTAGGCCTCGACGTTCTGGGAGTGGAAGGGTCCACCCCCGACCCCGCCGCCGGCAGGTCCTCGGATGACGATGGGGACGGCCGCACCCCACCGCCAATGACTCTTGGCCGCGAAGTTGGTGATCATCTGGAAACAGCAGGTGATGAAGTCGATGAACTGCATCTCCGCGACGGGCCGCATGCCCATATAGGCAGCGCCGATCGCGGCGCCGACGATGGCCGCCTCGGACAGGGGCGTGTCCAGGACCCGCTCTGTACCGAACTCGTCCTGCATGCCTGCGGTGAGCTTGAACGCACCCCCATAGGCGCCGATGTCCTCCCCGAGAAGGAAGACCCGGTCGTCGCGGCGCATCTCGTAGTCGAGGGCGTCGCGGATGGCTTCGATGTAGGTGCGCTCGGTCAAGTCAGATGTGCAGCGCCTTGCCGTGGGCGGTGGCGTGCGCGGCTTCGCCGAGCGCCTCGCTCAGGGTCGGGTGGGCATGCATCGTATGGATGATCTCGTCCATGGTGGACTCGAGCGCGAGCGCCATGCCGCCCTCCACGATGAGCTCGGTGGCCTTGGGGCCCACGATGTGGAGCCCGAGCACCTCGCCGTACTTCGCGTCCGCGACGAACTTCACGAGCCCCTCGCCCTCTTGCATGATGCGGGCGCGGGCGTTGGCGCTGAACGGGAAGGTGCCGGTCTTGACCTCGTAGCCACGCTTCTTCGCTTCCCGTTCGGTCAGACCGATGGACGCGACCTCCGGGTGACAATAGGTGCAGCTCGGCGTCTGGTCGTAGTTGATCAGGTGGACGGCCTTGCCCTGCCCGTGGTCCACGGCGATGCCCGCCTCATGGGAGGCCACGTGGGCCAGCCACGGCGTGGCGATGATGTCGCCGATCGCGTACACGCCGGGCTCGGCCGTGCGGTAGTACTCGTCAACCTCGACGGTGCCGCGGTCGGTCACGACGACCTTGGTCTTGTCGGCGCCAATGTCCCACGTCACGGGCTTGCGACCGGCGGCCATGAGGAAGATGTCCGCCTCAAGGTTGGTAATCCTGCCGTCGGCGTCTGCCACGGCGACCTTCACGCGGTCTCCCGTTCGCTCCACCTTCTGAATCTTGTGTCCCGTCAGGCTCGTGATGCCTTTCTTCTTGAACGCTTTGCCGAGCTCCTCGCTGATCTCGTGGTCCTCGATGGGCAGGAGGTGCTCCATCAGCTCGATGATGGTCACCTTGGTGCCAAACGAGTTGTAGACCGACGCGAACTCGGTGCCGACGGCGCCAGCGCCCATGACGATCATCTCGGCTGGGATGTGGTCCAGCTCCAGGATGTCGTCGCTGTTGACGATGCGCTCGTGGTCCATGGGGATGAAGCCGAACTCGGCACAGACGGAGCCCGTGGCCAGAATGATCTGCTTGGCCGACAGGGTGCGAGACCCGCCGTCCGCCAGGTCCACCTCCACCTTGCCGCCGCCGGCGAGCCGGCCATAGCCCTGCACCACCTCGACGTTGTTCTTGCGCATGAGGTAGGCGACGCCGCCCGTGTTCTGGCGAACCACCTTGCTTCGGTATTTCTGGACCCCGGACCAGTCGGCCTCGACGCCTGCCACCTTGATGCCAAACTTCTGGCTCTCGCCGATCTTGTCGAGCAGGTGTGCGGCCTCGAGCAGGGCCTTGGTGGGGATGCACCCGACGTTCAGGCAGGTCCCGCCCAGGCTTTTGTTCTTCTCGACAATGGCGGTCCTGAGACCGGCCTGTCCGGCGTGAATCGCGGCGACGTATCCGCCGGGTCCGCTTCCGATGACGACGACGTCGAAGTCGTTACTCACTTGGGGTCCTCCTCAGGGTGCTTCAGCGCCCGTGTACCCTACCCACGGCCCCCCGTTTGTCAACGGCGCGGACGGGGTTGTCGGTGCTTTGGGGCGGTGCTATGCTCCCGCGGATTTCGCCCCCGGTTTTGCATGGAGATGCCGATGTTGTCGCGCCTGGTGCCCGCTACTTTGCTCATTGTCGTCGTTGTCGGCGCGTCGTTGCCGGCGCACGCGGACTTCCTCACGGCTGCGCCTCCGGTGGACGGAACGCAGCTGTCGGCCACATCGCTGGGTGTCTGGGACGATGGACGCTCCCTGACCGCTGGTGCCGCCGATGGGGACTGTGTCGTCGCCTGGTTCAACGCGGACGCCACTGAGCAGACAGCGGTGCGCGCGTTCTCGTACGACGACCCTGTCACGGACTGCGTGGTGGGTGTCTTTGGAAGCATGCCCGTGGTGTTCGCGACGACCGCGGACGCGGTGGTGACCTTTGCACCGCACCCCGTAGAAGAGCCGACGTTCGAGGATTTCTCCGCCACGATGGACAGCGGTGTCGGCATTGCGGGGGCCGGCGCCCATGGCGGCCTCGTGGTGGGTTTCCTTGGCGAGGAGAAGGTGCTGGCGCACTTCACGCACGACGGAGCCGAGATCACTGTCGTGTGGTCGCGGCCTTTCGACAACGGGGACGACTGCATCGAATCGGTGATGTCTCCCGGCGTGGTCTCCGGCGTAGTGGCGCTGGCGGCGCAGGCTTGCATGACGGACGCGCCCGCGCTGACGATCTTCGATGAAGCGGGCGTCGCGACCGCCGTCGCGCCCATCGAGGGCCAGGGTGTCCAACACATCACCGGCTACTTCGGGGACATCGTCGCCGTCGATGAGGACAGCTACGCGTGGTACTCCGGCGACGCCTGGACGACTCCGGTCGCTCTGGACGCGGTGGGTCGGGAAGATCACTTCGCGCTGCCCATGCTCAACACGGCCGGACTGTTCATCGTGTGGGTTCCGAACGGTGGTCCTGTGGGCCTGGTCGACCTCTACGAGGACGAGCGGGTGTCCAGCGTCGATGCTGGTTTCAGTGGACAGGCGACGGGCGGGTTTGCCTGCGCGGACGGCGCACGCTTCCTCCATGTGGATGCGACGGTCAACGTCGGCGCGGTCATCCGTGTGTCGGACGTGGACGGAGATCTGGTCGGTGACGCGGACGACAACTGCCCGGAGGTCGCCAACCCCGACCAGGCCGATGAGAATGACAATGCCGTCGGGGATGCGTGTGAGGACGACATCGAAGACACGGATGAGGACGGCATCCCGGACGGGGACGACAACTGTCCGACGGTGCCCAACGCCGACCAGGCGGACCTCGACGAAGACGGGGTTGGCAACGTGTGCGACGAGGACTTTGCCGACGCCGATGGCGACGGTGTCCAGGATGGTGAGGACAACTGTCCGAACCATTCCAACGCGGAACAGCTCGACACCGACGGCGACGGCGACGGCAACGCCTGCGACCCGGACGATGACAACGACTCGTTCTACGACACGCGGGACAATTGTCCGCTGACCCGCAACATCTCGCAGCGCGATCGCGACCAGGATGGAATTGGCGACGCCTGCGACGACGACCGCGATGGTGATGGGGTGCCCAACGCCGAGGACAACTGTCCGAACCAGCCCAATCCCACCCAGCGTAACTCCGACGACGACGGCCTCGGCGACGTGTGTGACCGAGACGCGGACGGGGACGACGCGGACGACGCCATCGACAATTGCCTCGGCCTGTTCAACCCGTTGCAGCGCGACCGGGACCGCGACGGTCTGGGCGACGAGTGCGACGGCGTGGACGATCCGCTTCCGGAGACGGACACGGACGGTGACGGCGTGCGAGACCGTCTGGACAATTGCCGCGCCGTGGCCAACGTGGATCAGTTCGACGCGGACGGCGACGGCCTTGGCAACGCCTGCGACGACGATCTCGACGGCGACGGCACCAACAACGACAGCGACAATTGCCCGGACGTGAGCAACGCCCTCCAGGAGGACACCGACGGTGACGGTGCCGGCGACGTGTGCGACCGGGAGACGCGGGTGGTCGATGGTCCGCCTGCAAGCGAGCCGACGGCGGACCCGCGCATGACGCCCAGCACGGGCGGCAGCGAGCGTGGCGACGTGAACATCTGCTCGGTCAGCGGGCCCGCCGCTCCCAGCAGCCCGGCGCCCCTGGCGGCGCTCGTACTCCTGGTGCTCGGCCTGCTGGCGTTCCGCAGCCGGGCCTCCTGACCCAGCGGGTCATCGGGGTCGAAGAGCGCTTCGGAACTTCCGGGGCCCAACCCACAGCGGCACTCTTGGCTGCGCCCAGTTCGCCTCATCAAAACCAGCCGGTCGCGAGACGGTCCATCCGCATCCGCTCGATGGACGGGCCCGCGACTCTGGCGCTGTCACTCCTGGTTGAGCACCAGCTCCCGGAACTCATCCGGGGTCAGGTCCAGCGGGTGGTTCGAGTCCCGCAGCTCCGCATCAAACGCCGCCTGGCCCAGGGCCAGCCGCCGTGCGTTGAACGCCTCAATGTCTACGGCCGCCACCGGCGCGTCGCTCTCCTGTAGCACGGGCGGCGCGCGGTGCCCGGTGGCGCGCTCGTAGGCGTACACGTACGAGATGAGCTTTGCCTCGTCGCCCCAGCGCCCCAGCAATTGCATCCCGATGGGCAGCCGCGGGTTGTCGGTGCTCCAACCGGTTTGAAAAAAGACCGTAGGGGTTGTCGAGACCGAGGAGACGCGGCAATTGCACTGCGATCGGCTGAACTGCGCCGGTCCCAACGCCTCCACGGGGAAGAGCAGGGCGTCGAGCTGCAGCGTGTCCATCAACGCCTCGATCTCCTGACGGTTGTTCTTGTAGCGAACCTCCGCGACCTGGAGCTGGGCCAGCTTGCGCGCCTGGTCTCTCTCGCGCGCGGCCTGGTCCACGCAGGACTGGGGCGAGTTGAAGTTGAAGCCCGACCACAACTCCGAGCGGCAGAAGTCGTCGTAGTTGGTCAGCTCTCCGTCGATGCCATCGAGCCATCCCTGAACCTCGTCCCTGACGCCGACGTAGGCGCGGTTCATGTTCAGCTCCGTCAGCCCGACGTTCTCCACGATGGTCGCGCCCTGGACCTGCAGGTCGTGGATGGCGCGTGAGAAGACCTTCTGGTTGTGGGCGTCCATGCCGCGGAATGGGTAACGGAAGCGTGGATCCTCATCGCGGGCGAGCTCGCGGACCACACCGATGCGAGCGCCGCGGAGTGCGTCAGGGTTCCGGATTGCGCCCAGATCGGGCCGAGCCTCCGATGCATCTTGCGGCGTCCACATGAACTCGAGCGCCACCGCCATGTCCTGGACGTTGCGGGCCAGGGGCGCGGCTGCCGTGTCCCAGGGGTTGCCGGGAAACAGGCCGTCGATGCTGACATAGCCGATGGAGGGGCGCAGCGACGCCAGGCCGTGGTAGGAAGCCGGCAGGCCGATGGAGGAGCAATTGTCGGTGCCGAGGCCAATCATGGCAAAGTTGGCGGACACGGCGACGGCGCTGCCACCGCTGCTGCCGCCGGCGTTGCGGCGCGTGTCGTAGGCGTTGCCCGAGCGACCGCTGCGGCTGGAGACGGCGAAGATGTTGGCGGCGAACTCGTCCATGGTGGCCACGCCGAGCAGGACCGCACCCTGCTCGCGCAGGCGGGCGACGGGCCAGGCGTCCTCACGGGATTGGTTGCCCGCCCAACCGATGGCGCCGTTGCTCACCTGCATGTCGCGGGTCTTGTAGTTGTCCTTGACCACGACGGTGACGCAGTGCAGCGGCCCTCGCTCCCCGGCGGGGAGGGCATCGAGTTCGCGGGCGCGCGCCCGCGCGTTGGTGTTGAGAACGACAAACGCGTTGAGCGGCGGGCCCGTCGGCACGGCCAGGTCGTGCCGCTGGATGTGGTCCAGGTGGGCCTCGACCACCTCTTCACACGTCACGTCTCCCGCCTCGATCGCGGCGTGCATCTGGTCGATCGTGGATTCCAGGAGGTCCCAACCCTCTGCGCAGGCGCGCGGGTCCTGGCCGGCGTTCGCGGCCCGCGGGCAGTTGTCGCATGCGTCTCCGACTCCGTCTCCGTCGGAGTCCGACGCGTCTCCAGCGCTCGTGGGGCAGGGGTCGATGCAGTCGTTGATGCCGTCGTTGTCCCTGTCTGTCAGGTCCTCGCCCAGCGGGCAGGGGTCGCAGACGTTGCCGAGGCCGTCGCTGTCGGCGTCTCCCTGGTCGTTGTGGAGCAGGAGGGGACAATTGTCCGCTTCGTCCAGCACAAAATCGCCGTCGTCGTCGGGGTCGTCAGGGTCGCAGATGCCGTCGTGGTCCGTGTCGGCGCTGTCTGGACAGGCGTCCGGAACGGGGACTGGCGGTTGCATCTTCTCGGGCGGGTCGGAACAGGCCAGGAGAAGTGTGAGGGCGAGTGTCGCGGGGATACGCATCGGTAGTACCATACCCACCCTGCGGCAGAACCCAAGGGAGGAGCATGGCCACAGTCACAGTCGTAGGTGCCGGCATGATGGGCACGGCAATCTGCACGCCGCTGCTCGACAATGGGCACGCTGTCCGGCTGGTGGGAACGCACCTCGACGGTGCGGCGGTGGCCGCGTTGCAGAAGGACCGCCGCCACCCCGGACTCGAGTACGCCATGGGCGAGGGGCTCACCGCGTTCTCGGTGGACGCGCTCGGCCCCGCTGTGGCAGCCGCCGAGGTCGTGGTGCTGGGTGTCAGCAGCCCTGGAGTGCGGTGGGCGGCGCAGCATGTAGGACCCCATCTGCGGCCCGGCGTGCCGATCATCTCCGTGACCAAGGGCTTTGAATGGGACGGGGTCGAGTTGCGGATCCTGCCCGACGTGCTCGCCTCCGCGCTGCCGGAGGGGCTGTGCGCGCCG
>CALBXO010000451.1 GCA_937890335.1 uncultured Pseudomonadota bacterium
GGGATCACGGTGGACGTCGACAGGGCGTTCCCGCTGGACCTCCTTCTGTGCGACGGCGAGTGCGTCCCGCTGGAGGGGGGTGAGGTCTTGCAGGGAACGGTCGCTCTGCGCCCGGGGACGGACCCTGACCTGGCGACCATCGAGTCGGCCCGCGTCGAAGTGCAGGGGACGGAGCGCGCGGCGTCGACCGAGGCGCCGTTTGAGATGGAGCTCGACACCACCGACCTGGAAGACGGCGAGTACGACCTCGTGCTCGTCGCCAGTGCGGACGGAAGGCAGGTCCAGGCCAGGGTCCCGGTGGTCATCAACAATTGCGATCGGGACAACGACCAGGCACGTGCCCAGGCCTGCGGCGGCGAGGACTGCGACGACCTGGAACCCGGGTTCCGGCCGGGCGCACCCGATTTTGTGGGCGACGACCTGGACCAGGACTGTGACGGCCTCGACGGCCAGGATGGGGACCGCGATGGCCACGCCTCCATCGACTCCGGCGGCGCCGACTGCGACGACGAGGACGCCGAGGTCTATCCCTGTCCCTCCGACCGCTTGGGTGAGTGCTCCGACCGCGTGAGCGACGACGCCAATTGTGGCGGATGTGGGATGGCCTGCGAGCTGGGTCTGTCCTGCGTTGCAGCGGAGTGCATCTGCGACCGTCCCGAGTGCGAGGAGGGCGAGCCGGGCGAGTATGATTTCGACGTGCCCGCGACGTTCTTCCACACAATCGTCATCGAGGAAGACGACTCGATCGGAATCGACGTGGACGACGACGGCGAGGTGGACAACCGCTTTGGACCGCTGCTCGAGGCGCTCGGCGAGGTCTTTGGTGGCGACGGCAACGCGACCATCGCCTTCCTGATTGCTCGCGGCGACCTGAGGATGGGGGCGGCGTGGCCGAGTTTGGACGGGCCGGTAGAGATGGGCGACGACGTCACCTTGGATTTCTTTGACCTCGTCGATGTGGACGCTGACCCGCGGACGCGCGATCGCTACCGGGTGGACCCCGCGAGCTTCCTGGGGGACACGGCGACACCACGGTCCCGGTTCGCGCGGGGAACGATTGAAGACGGCAGGTACTCTGCCGGCCCCGCGCCAGTGTTCCGAATGATCTTTCCGCTGGGCAACGTCCTGCTTCCCCTGGTGGTCACGCGGGCGCGTGTGGAAGGCGCGGTGGGCAGCGACGCCAACGGGCTTACCTTCACCGATGCGGCGGTCGGCGGCGCCATCCGCTACCTGGACCTCGTGGACGCATTGAACGCCTACCTTCGCTCCCCCATCTGCAGCTGCTTGCAGCTCGACGAGCCGCTCATCACTGACGGCCGTTTCTGTACGGGCGAGTTTGAGACCGACACGTGCAACAACCAGACGCAGGAGGTCTGCGCGGCGATCGCATCCAATTGCGAGCTGCTCGTGCCGATCCTACGCGGGCAGACCGACATCGACCTGGACGGCGACAGGCGCGCCGACAGCTACTCTGTGTACATTCACCTGGCTGGAAGCGGGACCCACATCGAGGGGCTCGCGGAGGAATGAAAATGATCCGGACAACTCTCGCACTCGCGCTCGTCTGCGCCGGGCTCACTGGATGCGGCGACGACACGGCCGGCGGTACCGCGGGCATCACCGACAACAACGGCGCCAACAACGGTGTGAACAACGGCGTGAACAACGGCGGCGTGAACAACGGCGGCGAGAACAACGGCGCCAACAACGGCGGCAACAACGGCGCGAACAACGGCGCCGCGCCGGTCGTGGCGTTCACGTCGCCGGCGTCCGACGCCGTGGTCGGCGGGGCAGTGGTACTCGCCGTGGACGTCACAGGAGCGGCGTCCAAGGTCGACTTCTTCGTGAACGGAACCCTCCTGGGCTCTGTGGACGCCGCCCCGTGGACGGTCAGCTGGGATGTGGCCGCCCTCACGTCCGGTCCCTACACGCTGACGGCCAGCGCCACCGGCGCCTCGGGCGCCACCGCGGACGCCGAAATCTCCGTCAACGTGGACACAGAGGCGCCGCGGGTGACCCTCGTGCAGCCCGGCACCATTGAGCTTGCGGACCTGGAGATTGGTTTTGACGCGGAGGTGTCGGACAATTATGGAATCTCGGCCGTGACCGTGGCTGTCGGCGACAGCGACCAGCTGCCCATTCAGGAGCCCTGGGTCGGGACGGTGGACGTCTCTGGCTTCGCCGCTGGCACCTACCAGGTGACCGTCACGGCGACCGACCAGGTGGGGCTCGTCGCTGCGGACTTCAAAGAGTTTGAGGTCGACCGTGCGCCGTCCATTGCGTTCGTGTCGCCTGGAGACGGGGAGACGTTGTCGGCGCCGACGGTGGTGGTCGTCGAGGCCGCTGACGACGTCGCGCTGGAGACCGTGGAGCTCTACGCCGACGGAGAGCTCGTAGGAGAGTTTCAGAACGGGTCATTGTTGTGGGAGCCGTCCTTCGCGCTTGAGACCGCCATGCTGCGGGCGGTGGCCACGGACAGCCGCGGTCAGACCGCTGAGGCTGTGCGCGAGGTGAACCTGGAGCTGCCCACAGATTACGACTTTGAGGGCGGGCTTTTCTCCTGGGTGAGCTCCATGGAGCTCGAGACCGATGGGAACATCGGCGCGGACGTGGACGACGACGGACAGGTGGACAACTCCCTCGGGCCCCTGCTGCGCGACCTCGGCAACCTGATCGGTGGTTTTGACGTGAACGCCCAGTTTGGCGAGTCCATCCGGACCGGACAGCTGGTGCTGGGAATGGGCTGGCCCGGTGATCTGAACACCCAGAACGACACAGGCGTCCGCATCGACATCCTCGATCTGGACGACACCGACGACAACCCGAGCACCCACGACGAATACTTCGCCAGCGAGGCCAGCTTTCTGCCGGGCACGCAGGTTCCGCGGACGCGATTCTCCGGTGTCGCGGTGGTCGGCGGCGAAGTGGAGGCGGGGCCGTCCATCTTCCGCCTGGTGCTGCCGTTCGGGCCCATCACCCTCACAATCGAGATCCATCGAGCCGTCCTGCGCGGTGGCCTGGCGTCCCACAATGGAGGCGTGGCGCTGCGCGACGGTACCCTGTCCGGGGCGGTGCCCTGGGCCAGCCTCATCGGGGCGCTCAATGATTTCCTGCGTTCCCCGAACTGCTCTTGCCTTGGCCTGGAGGACGACCTGATCGACGCGGAAGCCCGCAGTTGTGGCAGGGCGCAGACCGACACCTGCGAGGCGATGGGGCAGGGCATCTGCGGAACCCTCGCCGGTGCGTGTGGCCTGGCGGTGCCACTGCTCGCCGCGAACCTGGACATCGACCTGGACGGGCAGAACGGAACAGACGCCTTCTCCGCCTATCTTCACATCGGAGCCGAGGGCACCGATGTGCTTGGGTTGACCCCCTGAGCCGCCTCCAGAATTTCATGGCGCGGCGCGGTGCGCAGGCGTGGCGTCTGGAACGGCTCGTGGAGCCGTTTCCCGCAAGCGACGTGACCTCGCGCGACGGTGCCCCGGAGATGGAGCACGCGCTCGCAGGTCTCGCGGCGGCGGACGTCGAGGCGATCTGGGCAAGTGTCGAGGGCCTGTACCAGACCGGTCTGCACCCGGCGATCGCGTTGTGCGTGCGCAGGCACGGCCATGTGGTGCTGGACCGGGCCATCGGCCACGCCGCGGGAAACGCGCCCGACGATGCGCTGGATGCCGAGCTGGTACCGGCCACGCCGCGGACCCTGTTCAACATCTTCAGCGCGTCCAAGGCGGTCACGGCGTCGGTTATCCACCTGCTCGACGAGCGGCGCGTCCTCCACCTGGACGACAGGGTGGTCGAATACCTGCCGGAGTTTGGTCGGCACGGGAAGGAGGGGACCACCCTCCGTCACCTGCTCACGCACCGGGCCGGCATCCCGAGCATCCCCAACGCCGGGGAGAAGCTCGACATGCTCGGCGACTGGGACGAAATCGTCCGGGTGCTGTGCGATCTGAAGCCGGTGCACAGGGCCGGGCGACAGCTGGCCTACCATGCCGTCACGGGCGGATGGGTTCTGGGAGAGATTGTCCGGCGCACGACCGGCCGGACCATCCGAGACGTGCTGCGGACTGAAATCTGCGAGCCCCTGGGTCTCCACAACCTTGGCTATGGTGTACCGCCCGAACGCGTGGGCGACATCGCGCGCAATGCGGCGACCGGCCCGCCGGTGGTCTTTCCGGCGACGTTGCTGCTCAAGCGCGCGCTGGGCGTGTCCCTCGCTGACGCCATCACCATCTCCAACGACCCACGATTCCAGACCTCCATCGTGCCGGCAGGCAATGTCATGGCCACCGCCTGGGATGTCTGCACGTGGCTGGAGATGCTTCTGCGCGGCGGAACCTACGGAGGCGTGCGGGTGATGGAGGAGCGGACGGTGACCCGCGCGATCGCGGAGCAGGTCTACGGCGAAATCGACCTGACGCTGGGGATTCCCATGCGGTACAGCATGGGGTTTGTGCTCGGTGGGCGCGTGCTGAGCATCTATGGCCCCGGCACGCCGCGTGCGTTTGGACACCTGGGATTTACGACAGTTACCTGTTACGCCGATCCCGAGCGCGATATCTCCGTCTGCCTGATGACCTCGGGCAAGCAGTTCCTGTCCCCGCGGCTGTGGCAGCACCTGTCGGTGCTGCGGACGATCAACGCGCGATGCGTCCCCGTGGGATCGGCTTGACGCGGGGCGGTTGTGCCGCTTGGATCCAAGTGGGAATCCACGATTGGTGAGGCAATGATGAAGTGGCTTGGAGCCTTGGTCGTACTGTTCTGCCTGGTCTTGACCGGGTGCAGCGACGAGGCGGACCCCCGCGTGGCGACGGGCAATTGTACGAGCGCCACCCAATGTGAGGCGGGGCAGGACTGCATCGACGGCACCTGTGCGGAGGTGGAACCTGTGCCGGATTGTACCTCCGATGGTGACTGCGCCGGGGACGCGCGTTGCGTGGACGAGGTGTGTGTCGCTCCCGAGCCGGACTGCACGCGGGACGAGCACTGTCCGGGTGACCTGGTGTGCAGGGACGAAGTCTGCGTCGACGAGGCCCAGCCGGAGTGTGTACAGGACGAGGACTGCGGCGCGGGCCGCATTTGTACTGCCCTGGTGTGTGTGGACGCGCCCTGTGAAGGGCTCGGGTGCGATTGCGCCGTCGATGCGGAGTGCGGTCGCGGTCAGATTTGCGTGGACGAGGTCTGCGCCGAATTCGAGTGTGAGGCCCTGGACGACTGTGACCTCGGGCAGTCCTGCCAGGTGGGGCGCTGCCAACCAGATCGCGGGGCAGATCACGACCTGGACGGCGTGCCCGATGACGCTGACAACTGTCCGGACGTCGGGAATGTGGATCAATTTGATGCCGATGGCGACGGCGTGGGCAACACCTGCGACGACGACTGGTCGGGGACCGCGGTCCGGGGGCGCCTCGTCACTGACGACATCTCCTCTCCGGACTTTGCGGCCGCCAACGTCTTCTTCAACGACGCGCCCGATCCCGTGGCCGTCAGTGAGGAGGGCGACTTTCTGGTGCCCGATGCGCTGCTCGAGCCAGGCGTGTTTGGGCTGCGCGTCGAATGGTCGGGCTTCTTCGAACAGCAGCTGATCTTCACCGGGCGCGTGGATGTGTCCACCGTCGACGTCGGCGACATCGACATGGTGCACGAGTCCGTCTTCCGCGACGCGCAGCTGCGCGGCGTGGCCCAGCTTGCAGGGGGGGTGGACCACCGCGGCGTGCTGGTCACCGTCAGGCGCGGTGACGTGGTCGTGGCGACCCTGGTCACCGATGCCGAGGGCGACTACGAGGCGGCGTTGGAGCGCGAGGATGTGGAGCTCGGGTTCGAATCCGTGGGGTACCTGCCCGTGGACGGCGTGCGCGCGCAGTACAGGCCGGACACGAATGATTTTGTGGTCGGAGATGGCGCCCCTGTGGTTCTTGAGCGCGACCTGACGGGATCCCTGGCGGGGCGACTTCGCAGTCCCCTTCCGGACGTGGATTGGACCGAGGTCACCGTGGAGTTTGCCGGTCCGTCCACTGGCACCGTGCGCGCCATGCGCGATGGCGCCTTCCAGTTGGCGGCGCTGACACCCGGGGCGTACCTGCTCACTGTGACGGCGCCGCGGCACGTGATGCTGACCCGCGGCGTGCAGGTCCGCAGCGGGCACACGGAGCTCGCCACCTTGGATCTGATCGCGGTGGAGGCGGTGGCCTCGGGGCGCGTCACGCTCGGGGGTGCGGACGAGCACGATGGCGTGGTGGTCCGGGCGCGACAGGGCCAGAGGCAGGCCGGAATCACCGTCAGTGACGTGTCTGGCGCGTATGCGCTGCCCCTTCAGCCCACCCAGCACGAGCTGTTCTTCGAGCGCGAAGGCTACGCGCCGCAGACTGTTTCAGCGGTCTGGAACACGGAAGCTGCCCGATTTGAGGTGGACGGGACGCCGCTGAACGCGCTGGAGTTGCAATTGGAGCGCTTGCCGGACGACGCGACGGTGCGGGTCTCGCTGCGGATCCTCCCGGACTGGGTCCCGCCCAACGAGCGCAACGCGCGGGTATGCTTGCGCGGGGACGCGGTGGAGCTGGTCTGCAGGACCGTCTCTCACAACGTCGACGCCGACCCCGAGGTGTTTGGACCCCTGCCGGTGGGCACCTATTTCATCACGGTCGATCGTCGCGGATTCACCAGTGACGAGGCGGTGGTTCGGTTGACCAGGGAGCGGCCCGGAGGCTCAGCCATCCTGGCCACCCAGCTGGACGACCTCGCCGCGGCGCGACTCGATCTCGCCGGCGTCGTGCTCGGCAGGACCGAACTCGACGAGGCGTTCCGACTTGGCATCAACTTCGTCGGCGCTGACCTGTCCGGGGTGGTCTTGACGGGAGATCTGGCGGGACTCGCGTTGAACCTGAGCCGCGTGCAGTTGGTGGAGGCGGACCTGTCCGGGGTGAACCTGTCGCGGGTGCAGCTGGCTGCGGCCAGCTTCGCGGGCGCTGACCTGAGCGACGCCATCCTGGCCGGTGCCCAGCTCAGCGGCGCGGTGTTCACCGCGGCTACGCTGTCGCGGGCCGACTTCACAGGTGCCGATCTGAGCCTGGTGACGTTGGCGGGGTCGGATTTGCGCGACAACCTCCTCGCCGAGGCGACCCTGCGCGGCGCGAACCTGACGGCGGCAAATCTCGCGGGCGTAGACCTGCGGTCCACCGTGCTCACCCGGACCAACCTGACCTTGGCCGACCTGTCGGACGCGGACCTGCGCGGCGCGACGCTCACCACCAGCGTGCTGCGCGGCGCAAATCTCCTGCGGGCAGATCTGCGCGACGCGAACCTGACCGGCGTGGATCTGACGGGACGCGATCTGCGCGGCAACCCGCTGTCCGGCGCGAACTTTACGCGCGCAGTCCTGGTCGACGTGGATCTGAGCGGGGCCGACGCCTGCAGCGTGACCTTTGTGGAGACGGATTTTTCAGGGGCCACGCTCACCGACGCCCTCTTTGTCGGGTCCGACCTGACGGATGCCGTGCTCGAGGGCGTAAGCCTCGCCGGGGCAGACTTCAGTTTTGCGCGGCTTGTTCGCGCCAACCTCGTTGGGCGTGATCTGAGCCTGTCGATCTTCGCCAGCACGAACTTCACCGAGGCTGTGCTCACCGGCGCGGAAATCGGCGGACTCGACTTCACGGACAGCAATTTCACGCGCGCGGAGATGGCCGATGTGCAGGCTGTAGAGACCGTGTTCACCGGGGCAGAAATGGGCAGCGTGGTCCTTCGGGGAGCGACTCTGACCGGCGCCAGCCTGTCTGGCGCCGATCTGAGATTCGCGACGATGGACGGCGTGATGGCGTCCGGGTCGGACTTCAGTGACGCCGTGCTGGATGGAGCGACCTTGCCGGACGCGGTGCTGGACCGCGCCAACTTCAGCGCAGCGCAGATGGTGTCCGTGGATCTCAGGCGCGCCAACCTGGCGGAGGCCATGGCGTTGGATCTCGAGGCGCCCGGCGCGGACCTGACCGAGGCCGTGCTGGATGGGGCGGTGCTGGCGGGCGCGGATCTGACACGCGCGACCCTCACCGGCGCCAGTCTGACCGGTACCGTGTTGAGTGAGGCGGACCTGTCTGGTGTGAACCTGGTGGGCCGGGACATGCGGGTCGTGGCGTCTGTGCGCGGGGCTCGGTTCGTCGAGTCCAGTCTTGGCGAGGCGAACTTCGCCGGGCTCGATGTGACCTTTGGCGACTTCACCGACGCCGCCGCCACCGGCGCCGACTTCACCGAGGCGACGCTTGTTGGCGCGCGCTTCGTGGGGGCGGATCTTACGGGCGCGGAGCTGTCGTTTGCCGAGCTTGTGCAGGCCGACCTGACGGGCGCCAACCTCTTTGTGGCCAACCTCGCGCAGGCCAACGCGGACGACGCCATCCTCGACCGGACGAGCTTCCTGGACGCGGACTTTTCCGGCGGGAGCGCGCGCGGTGCGACGGGCATGGAGGCGAATTTCGTCGGAACCACGCTGGCCGACACGGATTTCTCGGTCGCGCAATTGCCCAACGCCGTCATGACCGGGGTGACGCTGCAGGACACGATCTTCGCCGGGGCCGATCTGAGCGGGGCGGACCTTCGGGACGCGGTGATGACAGACACGGACCTGACGGCGGCCAGTTTTCTGGGTGCCAATTGCGCCGCGGCGAGCATGATCGAGGTCGAAGCCACGGGCGCGACGTTCGACGGGGCGGATCTGGGCGGCGTGGACCTCTCCGGCGCGCTGCTCCAGGACGCTTCGTTCGTGGGCGCTGTCCTTGTCGGCGCCAACCTCGATGAGGTCGACGCGCAGCGCGCCAACTTCACCGACGCAGACCTGACGGACACCAGCTTCTTCGACGCTGACTTCTCATTCGCCAACCTGACCCGAGTAGACCTGAGCACGCGGGACCTCAGCGACAACTTCCTGACCGGGACAATCTTCGTGGATGCGATCCTGGACGGGACGCTCTTCGTGGACGCCGAGATGGTCGGCGCGAACTTCTCGGGTGCGTCGCTTGTGGGGGCGGACTTT
>CALBXO010000452.1 GCA_937890335.1 uncultured Pseudomonadota bacterium
CAACAACGGCGACGGCAACAACGGCGACGGCAACAACGGCGACGGCAACAACGGCAACAACGGAAACAACGTTGGCCCGGATGCCTGGTTTGCCTGCGATTCGCACGATGACTGCGCGGTGTTTGAGGCCGAGTGCTGCGACCACTGCAACGGTGGTCGGGTCGTCGCTGTGAACCGTGGCCACCTGGAGGAAGCGCGGACGGCGCTCGCCGTGGACCCCGCCTCCTGCGAGGGGCAGACCTGCACTCTGCGCGCGTGCGAGGTTCAGGTCAGCGTGTGCGATGAGGGTCGGTGCTCTCTGGGCTCACCGGGGGGCGGGTGCGGGGACCTGGACGAGGACGAGTGCGCCGCGAATCCGAATTGTTCGGCCATCAATGGCGCGCCGGCAGCCGAGATCTGCGCGGAGAACTGGGATCGTTGGAACCAGGTCTACGCCGGCTGCATGGAGGCCGAGGGCAGCTGTGGTGCCGCCGAGACGTGCGGCATCCACCCGAGAACCGGCGAGCGATATCTCTTCCCGTCCACCTGTCTTCCGTCCGGATGGGTCGTCTGCAACACGCAGCCCTGTGACGTGGCCCGCTCCTGCGAGGACTCCGCGCCCACGGAGGCTGCGATGCTCTGTGTCCAGGGCGAGGGAGGTGGTCCCATTCTGGCCGGCGAGCGGCTCGAGTTCGTGGTGTACCCGGACGGCTGTTTCTCCAGCTCCTGTACGCGGCGTACAGATATCTTCTGCGCGGCGCAGTTGGACGGGTCCGAGATTCGGGTGGAGGCCAACTTCTGCCTTGGCGGCGTAGACGGTGACCAGGCGTGTACCGACGATTGCGGCGGCGGCGGCGAGGCCACGTGTTACAGCCCGGTCGTGGCTGCCGGGCCCTACACAGTCTACCTCGGGGACAACGGCGTGGATTTCAATGTCCCGTCCAACGAGCCGCCCGGCGTCCTGTGCGTGGGCTCCCGCTTCTAAGGAAGCGCCTGCGGCCGATGGACTGGAGCGATTGTTTTGCGCGACTCCTAAGGGTCCGTCCGAAAACAACCTAAGCCGGCTGGCTCACTGCCAGCGACATCAGCAAAATCTCTGCGTCGCCGTCGCGGTCCGTGCTTCGGATCTCAAAGCCCAGACGTGCGTACATGGTGTGGGCGCCACGGTAGCTGCGGGGCTCGTCCCATGGCCGCGTGGGGTATGCTTCTACGTGGGTCGCGCCGGCGTCCCGCGCCAGTTTGATCGTGTCTGTGACGGCGTGCGCGGCCAATCCAGCGCCGCGGAACCGCGGCAGGAAGCTGAGGCAGCCAATGGCCCAGGTCTGCGCGTCGTGTGTGCCGAGGCGGCTGCCGAGCTTCTGCTCGAGCAGGGGAAACTCGGTGCGCGGTCCGGCGCCGATCCAGCCCGCCAGCGCACCGTCCGCGTGGACGAAGTAGCCGGCACGGCGGCCGGCCAGCACGGCGGCCCGAGTCAGCGCGAGGTTGGGTCGCGAGGGGTAGGCGCACCGGGCGGCCCAGGTGTCGTCGTGGCTCGTCCAGACCGCGCAGAAGCAGCCCCCAAAGCAGGACGCCCCGAGGAGCTCGGCGAAGGTGTCGAGCCCCGCTGGCGTCAGCGGCTCCAGGTGGAGCGCCGTCACCGGCGGCGTCCCCAGAACAGGTGGTCCAGGCTGATGCGGCCGGGCCCGGTGAGCATCAGTGCGAAGAAGGGCAGCGCGTACATCAGCGCGAACTCCTGCTTCTTCCACGGGTCGTCGCCATGCACGATGAGCGCGGCGACCAGCATCGTGATCAGGAGGTTCAGGGCCGCGAAACGTGTCACCAGCCCAAGCGCGAGCAACGCGGAACAGACCACTTCGGCGAAGAGGGCCAGGTAGAGGCTGGCGGCGGGCCCGATGCCGATAGGGTCCGCCCATTGGATGGGCCCGTCCCCGAGCTTGGCGAACTTTCCAAGGCCGTGCCCAAACAGCATCATCGCGCCGGTCCCAGCCCGAAGCGCGAACAGGCCCAGGTCGCGGCCGAACGGCGACGGTACGGGCGGAATCTCGCCGCTCTTCGGCGTGAGGAGGAACACCGGAATGTCGCGGTCCGTACGGCGAGCGTAGTCGTCGTAGCCGGGGTAGATCCTTGTGGCCGCCGCCCAGACCTTGGCGCGGTCGTCCCCGTCGACGAGCCGGGCGGTGCAGGCGAGCTCGGCGCCGCGGACGTAGACCCGGCAGTCGGGGTGGGCCTTGAGGTTGTAGTACCACGCCGGGTTCTTGGGGTGGCCCGCGCGCGATGCGATCAGCCCGAGACACCCGTCCACTTCGAAGAACAGCAGTGGCGCCTCGCGCTCCACGCCGCTCTTGGCCCCCTTGGCCATCAACAGGATGTTCTGCCCGGCGATCTCCTCAGCCCCGGCGGACAGATTGAAGCGGGCTTTGCTCCAGCGCATGAGCGCCTTGTCGATGGGGGTTGTGACGTTGAGTACGAGTTTGGCGCCGACCGGGGTCGCCGCGAAGGCACCGAGCATCTTGTCGTAGAGTGGCACAGCTCCTCCCTGTTGTGGCCAGAGTTGATCACAGCCAGGCGTGGCCGGCAAGACGTGGCCCGACACTGCTGCGGCGGCGCGCGGGCTCGAATCCCGGTGACGGCGGCGCGGGATGTAAGGTATGGTGTGGCCCATGCGCATTCACCACCTCGACTGCGGCTCCATGTGTCCTGTGGGCGGCCGCTTCTTTTTTGGGGCTCCGGACCCAAGCATACCCCGCGAGTTCGTCTGCCATTGCCTCCTGATCGAGACGGAGCAGGGGTTGGTTCTGGTGGACTCGGGCCTTGGGCTCGCCGACGTCCACGGCGGGCTCGGACGGCTCGGTGCGGTGTTCATGGCCAGCTGCCGTGCGCGCCTGCTGGAGTCCGAGACGGCGGTTCGCCAGGTGGAAGGGCTGGGCTTCAAGGCGTCGGATGTCCGGCATATCGTCGTGACACATCTGGACCTGGACCACGCGGGTGGGATTCCGGACTTTCCCAACGCCAGGGTCCACATCTACCGGCCCGAGCACACCGTCGCGGTCCGCAGCCGCGAGCCGCGGTACGTGCGCAGCCAGTTCGCCGACGCGGACTTTGAGCTGTACGACCCCGTGGGCGAGCCGTGGTTCGGCTTCTCGTGCGTTCGTGCGCTGCGCGGGTTGCCGCCGGAGATTCTGATTGTGCCGATGGTGGGACACAGCCCGGGCCACGCCGCGATCGCGGTGGAGGGGCCCGAGGGGTGGCTTCTGCACTGCGGCGACGCGTATTTTCACCGGGGCGAAGCACGTCCGGAGGAGGGTCCGGTGCCAGGTGGCATCAAGCTGTTTCAGGCGGTCATTCAGCACAGCGGGTCTGCGCGCAAGGCCAACCAGGCAAGGATCCGGGCCCTGGCGGCGGACCACGCAGCGGAGGTGACCGTGTTCTGTGCACACGACATCGCGGAGTTCCGCCGGCAGCTTGGCTGAAAGTAACACCTTGAACTTCTTACTCTGTCTTGCTATGGACGGGCAGCCTGAGCGAATGGGCGCTCTGAACCAGCCAAGTTTCAAGCCATCATGATTGAGTCCTCGACCGAACACCCGCGCTCCATCGGCACAATTCGCCGCCGGAACCTGCTTCTCCCCGTCGCCGCGCTGTTTGCGGTGGGAGCTCTCCTCGGATGTGGTGAGTCCGTCGTGGACGAGATGGAGGAGGCTGCGGGTCCGGGCATTACGCTGCGCGCGACCTTGGTGACGGACGACAACGGGGCGCTGCCGTTCATGACGCCGGGGGCCTCTGCCGTGCGCATCGAGCCCGAGGACATCCTGGGCAAGCCCTATTATATGGCCGCGTTTGAGGCCCCTTTTGCGCCGGGGGTGGACCCAGCGATCGAGTACAAATGGGGCCGCATCGACGACACGATGACGGCCTCGTTCACGACGACGACCGAGCTCCGGGATGGGCCATACGACGTGGTGTTTGTGCTGTACGCGGTGACGGAGATTTCGGACGAACAGTACGGGACGGAGAACGCCGTGGCCGCGATCAACGGGGATCTTGCCACGTTCACGATCAGCAACGACGACGTGCTGGAGGGCGACCCCCGGATCACCGCCGGCGTGCTGCGGGTCAACTACACAGGGGAGGACGTGACCAAGGACGCGGAGAACCGCTGGACTGACGAACTGTCGGACACGGAGGCGGGGGGCCGGGCGTTCACGGACACGATCCTCCTGGTGCCGTGATGGATCTGCAACGCGACGGCGACCCGGGCGAGGTCGAAGGCCGCTCGGGCGTGTCGAACCTCGATTTGTTCCGTGGATCTGGCGGGGCGTTCGGTGGGCTGCGCTGGCTCTGGCTGTCGCTCGTGATCGCGGCGGTCTGCGGCTGCGGCGAGTCGGCGGATACCGTTGAGGCGGAGAACCCCAACGATCGGTGGCCCGTGGAGGCGGACTCGGGGCTGCGCTACCCGGCCTTGGGTCCGGTGCCGGCGCTGCCGGTGTGGCCGGACAACCCTCCGTCCGCGGAGAAGGCGGCGCTCGGCCGTCTGCTGTTCAACGACCCGCGTCTTTCGGGCAGCGGACGGGTTGGCTGTGGCGCTTGTCACTTCCAGAACACGTACTTCCAATCGAGCACGCCGCAGGATGTGCCGGACCGGTCGTACCCCGAGATTTCGCCGCGACTGCCGCGCAACGCCCCGAGCCTGCTCAACATTGTCTACGCCGAGAACTGTCGCTGGGACGGCGGTCACTGCGAGAGCTTGCCAGCGGTGCTGATGCTGCCCTTCGCCGAGGCCAATATGAACCTCACGCCGGGTGTGGCGCGCGACGATGTCCACACCATCGATGTCCCCGGGGCGCAGGCCGGGTTTCGGAGGCGGATGGTCGAGCAGATTCCTGGGTATGTGCCGCTCTACGAAGCGGCGTTTGGCGTGGACATTTCGCAGTCCGACGCGGAGGAAATCTGGGCGCTGGGGGGCGCCGCGCTCGCTGTGCTCATGCGCGACGCCGTCAGCCGGGACGCGCCGTTTGACGCTTGGAATGCGGGCGACGACGACGCCATGGGGCCCGAGGCGGTGCGAGGCTTTGAGATCTTCGTCGGTAAAGGGGGGTGCGTGAGCTGCCACTACGGGCCGATGTTCACGGACTTTGGCTACCACAACATGTCCCGCGAGGCCGTTGCTGACGATGGAAGCCGGGAAGACGAGGGCCGGTTTCTCATCACGGGAAACGACGCCGACAAGGGCAAGTTCCTGACGCCGACGCTGCGCTCCGTCGTGTTCACCGCGCCGTGGTGGCACGACGGTGGCGAGACGGACCTGCGCCGTTTGCTGGCGCATATCACGGGGCCAGAGGGCAAGGCGGACCCGCTGCACGACCCCATCCTGGACGGCATCGAGCCGCTGGCGGCGGCCGAAACTGAGGATCTATTGCAGTTCCTCAAGGCGCTGACGGGGACGCACCCGGACCCGGTGGATTTCACCGCTCCGGTGGAGAGCTTTCCCAACATCGACACCGTGCCTGTGGGCGTTTCGCCGGGGTAGCCTGGAGGCGGGAGCACCTGGCTCCCGGTGTCGCGATGCCGTCGCGGTACGGCGTACTACCCGCCCGCGTAGAGATTCAGTCCGCGGACGTTCTCATCGACATTGAGGGGCGCGGTCAGCGAGGGGAAGGCCCGGTCGCTGCACTGCGTGCGCTCGCAGAGCCTGCAGGTGACGCCGATGGGGATGGTCGGCGCGGACGTGAGGTCCAGGTGCTCGGCGTAGACGAGGCGGTGAGCGTCCTCGGCGCGACAACCAATGCAGACGGCCTGAAGTGTGGGCCGGGCGCGAAAGCCGCCGCGGGTCTTGTTGACCGTGCGGGTGAGGCAGAAATAGCGCTGCCCGTTGGGCATCTCGGACAGCTGTGTGCGGATGATGCCGGGCGTGTGGAACGCCAGAAACAGCGCCCAGCGCGGGCACGCGCCGGAGAACCGTGCGAACGGGACGCCCGAGGCGGAGAAACGCTTGGAGATGTTGCCGGCGATGTCCACGCGGATGAAGTGGAACGCCACACCCTCTGCGCCTGGCTTGCGCAGGCAGGTCAGCCGGTGGCAGACCTGTTCGAAGCTGGTGTGGAACTTCCGACTGATGATCTCGACGTCGTACCCTACGGCCTCCGCCTCGGCCAGGAGCGGCGCGTACGGCATCATCACCGCCCCGGCGAAATAGTTGCCCAGGGCCACGCGCGCCAAGGCCACGGACTGCGGTGAGGTCAGGTGTCCGGCGGCGATGATGGCGTCGATCTGCTCGGACGCTTCGAGCAGGCCAATCTGGTGGGCGAGCTGGAAGTTGGCGCCAGACGGGTCCAACAGAGCGCTGAGAGTGAGTGTGTGCCGCTTGGGGTCGTAGCGGCGGACCGCCGCGCGTTCCACGTGGGTAGGCAGCTGGATCACCTCCACGCCGAGTTTGTCGTGCAGGTAGTCCACGAGGTCGTGGTAGACGAGGTTGGTCTCGTCCAGGTTGGCGTCGAGACGGAGCTTCTCCGCGGCGTCCTCGAGTGTGCCAAAGAAGTTTCGGTTGGCCTGGATCAGATCGCTGACCTCTTCGGGCGGCAGGCGGTTGCTCGGGCGAGGGGACAGGTCCTGCCCCTCGGTCACCTGCTCCGCCAGGTCTCGCGTGGTCTGGCTCGACTCGCGGAACTGGCGGTACAGGGTGCGCATGGCGCGGGCTGCGGTGGGGGCGGCGTCCACGAACTCGCGCACGTCGGGCCCCTTGAGCCTGTGGCCGTCAAACAGCGGATCGCTCAGCACCTCCATGAGCTCTCCGACCAGGCGCGCGTCGTCGTCGTTGGCGAACGCACCGAGGTCCACGTCGAACTGCTGCGCGATCTGGATGAGGAGCGTCGCGGTGAGGGGGCGCTTGTTGTTCTCGATCAGGTTCAGGTAGCTGGCCGAGATGCCCAGTCTGCGCGCGAGTTCGGCCTGGGTGATGGCCTCCCGACGTCGCAAAGCTTTGATCTTGGTTCCGAGGCGCGGTGTAGTCATGCGATCTCGTTGACTGGGTTTACAACATCACAATTGCAGAGGTGACTGGGCTTTACAAGCGTGACGCCATCGGCGTCGATTCGCCATTGCGCATGGGCAGTAAGATTGTCATCTTTACACGCATGACAACCCTGCTGCCACGGAACAATGACATGAGTCTCCCAGATGGTGTTGCCGTTCTCGGCAAAATGACCGACAGCCGCGCGGAGATTCTGACGCCTGAGGCTCTCGCCTTCGTGGCGACTCTGGCTCGGAACTTCAGCCCGAGGGTTCTGGACCTGCTGGACAAGCGCAAGGTCGTTCAGACGGCGTTGGATGCCGGCGAGAACCTCCACTTCCTCCAGTCCACGGCGAGCATCCGCGAGGGTGATTGGCGCGTGGCGTCGATTCCGCGGGACCTCGAGAAGCGCCACGTGGAGATCACGGGGCCGGTCGAGCGCAAGATGATCATCAACGCGCTCAACTCCGGGGCGGACGTGTTCATGGCCGATCTGGAGGACAGCAACTCGCCCACATGGGCCAATGTCGTCGACGGGCAGACCAACCTGCGTGATGCCGTCGCGGGCACCATCGAGTTCCAGCACCCTACCCGTGACAAGACCTACCGCCTGGACGACGTGACCGCGACGCTGATGGTCCGCCCGCGCGGCTGGCACCTCTGGGAGCACCATGTGCTGGTGGACGACCGCCCCGTGCCGGCTGGTCTGTTCGACTTTGGGCTCTTCTTCTTCCACAACGCGCGGGCGCTGGTGGAGAAAGGTTCCGGCCCCTACTTCTACCTGCCCAAGCTCGAGAGCCATCTTGAGGCGCGGCTGTGGAACGATGTCTTCGTCGCCGCCCAGGACGCGATCGGCCTCCCGGTGGGCACCGTGCGCGCCACCGTGCTGATCGAGACCATTCCCGCGGCGTTCGAGATGGACGAGATCCTCTACGAGCTGCGCGCTCACTCCGCGGGCCTCAATTGCGGACGCTGGGACTACATCTTCAGCTACATCAAGAAGCACGCTCGCCGCGCCGAGTTTGTCATCCCGGATCGCGGACAGGTCGGCATGACCCAGCCGTTCATGGCTGCGTACAGCCAGCTGGTGATCAAGACCTGCCACCGCCGCGGCGCCCACGCCATGGGCGGCATGGCTGCGCAGATCCCCATCAAGAGTGACGCGGCGGCGAACGAGGCTGCATTGAACAAAGTGCGGGCGGACAAGCTGCGGGAGGCCCGGGACGGCCACGACGGGACGTGGGTCGCCCATCCGGGCCTGGTTCCCATTGCGCGGGAGATCTTTGCCGCACAGGTCGCCGGCGCCCACCAGATCGCGACCATGCCGCGCCTGGATGTGGACGTGTCCGCGGCCGACCTCCTCGCGGTTCCGACAGGCACCCGGACTCTCGATGGCCTTCGCCTCAACGTGCGGGTTGGCGTGCAGTACCTGGCGGCGTGGCTCGACGGCAACGGCTGCGTGCCCCTCTACAACCTGATGGAAGACGCGGCGACTGCGGAGATTTCGCGGACGCAGGTCTGGCAGTGGCTGCGCCACGGCGCGAGCCTCGACACCGGAGAACTGGTGACCTCCGAATTGTTTCTCCGCGTCGTCTCCGACGAGATGGAGGCGATCAAGGGCGAGCTGGGTCTCGAGCGGTTTTCGGCGGGTAGATTCGCGGACGCCGAGGCGCTCTTCACCAAGCTGTGCACGGACGAGGAGTTCGTCACCTTCCTCACCCTGCCCGCCTACGAGCAGATCATCGAGCGCGCCTAGCGTCGGCGGCCGGTGCGTCTGGACGGCCGCCACCGCGACAAGAATACGAACCCAAACTTTCAGGACGGACCCAATGAGCAACGAAGACATCAGCGTCGCCCTCGACTTCGATTCCACCCGCTTTGACGGCGTTCTGCGGCCGTATTCGGACGCGGACGTGGACAAATTGCGGGGATCTGTCCGCGTGGAGCACACGCTGGCAGACCTCGGGGCGCGGCGCCTGTGGGAGCTGCTTCACAGCCGCGACTACGTGCACGCCCTCGGCGCGCTCAGTGGCAACCAGGCAGTCCAGATGGTCCGCGCAGGCCTCGAGGCGATCTACCTGAGCGGCTGGCAGGTCGCCGCCGACGCCAACCTCTCGGGCCACACCTATCCGGACCAGAGCCTGTACCCGGTCAACTCAGTGCCCACCGTGGTCAAGCGGGTCAACTCGGCGCTTCTTCGCGCCGACCAGATCGACTACTCAGAGGGCAAGACGGACAGGTATTGGATGGCACCGATCATCGCCGATGCCGAGGCTGGATTTGGTGGGCACCTCAACGCGTACGAGCTCGCCAAATCCATGATCGAGGCCGGCGCAGCGGCGATTCACTACGAGGACCAGCTCGCCTCCGAGAAGAAGTGTGGCCACCTGGGCGGCAAGGTGCTCGTCCCCACCGCCCAGTTCATCAAGACGTTGTCCGCGGCGCGCCTGGCGGCCGATGTGGCGGGTGTCCCGACGGTGATCATCGCCCGCACGGACGCGAACAGCGCCAAGCTGATCACCAGCGACATCGACCCTCGCGACCACGAATTCATGACTGGGGAGCGCACCGCCGAGGGCTTCTACCGGATCCGGAACGGTCTGGACATCGCCATTGCTCGCGGCAAGGCCTACGCGCCCTATGCTGACCTCGTGTGGTGTGAGACCGGCAAGCCCGACCTGGACGAGGCGCGCCGCTTTGCCGAGGCCATCCACGCCGAGTTCCCCGGCAAGATGCTCGCCTACAATTGCTCGCCCAGCTTCAACTGGAAGCGACACCTGGATGACGCGACGATCGCCAAGTTCCAGCGTGAGCTGGGCGCGATGGGCTACAAATTCCAGTTTGTGACTCTGGCCGGCTTCCACGCCCTCAACCACGGCATGTTCCAGCTCGCGCAGGATTACCGGGACCATGGGATGACCGCATACTCGCGGCTCCAGGAGGCGGAGTTCGCCGCCGAGGCCGATGGCTACACCGCCACCCGCCACCAACACGAGGTCGGCACTGGCTACTTCGATCTGGTCAAGGCGACCATCACGGGCGGTGAGGACTCCACCCTTGCGATGGGCGGGTCCACTGAGACCGAGCAGTTTCACTAGAGTAGGCCAGGTCTCCCCCAGGCCCAGCGCCATCGGGCGCTGCGGCTGGCGAAGCTACGCTCGGGTGCGTTGTTGCTCCCAGCGCCGCCGGCTGGGGGTGCGGACGGACCGGTTGAGACCCTCAGCTGGCCGGGCGTCCGAACCGCGCGGTGCGGACACGCTCGGCGATGAGCGTCCCCATGGGAGAGCCGCACGCGTCGAGCTCCTCGGCGACGGGTCGCCAGTCGTACTCCACGCGCCGGTGCTCGATCTGCCAATGGGCTCCGTCCCAAGTCAGGACGGCCCAGGCGGCGCGGTGGTCCCCGTCGTACGGAAGTCCGATCGAACCCACTGAGGCCACGCGCTGCCCGTCGAGGTCACCCTGGCTGTCGTAGTGGACGTGGCCGTAGACGAGCAGGTCTGCTCGCACGTCGCCGAGCAGCGCGCGCGCTTCCTGGTCGCCGGTGATCGTGAACGCGCCCAATGGGTGCTCCTGGCTGATCAAAACGCTGTTGAGGTCGGTGGGGTTTGCGTGGACGAGCAGCAGATCCGTGTCGGGGTTGCCCTCTACCGCTCGAAAACGGGCTGAGAACGGGCGCTGCGCCAGCCAGCGGTGACCGGCCTCGTCCAGACGATCCGCCGTCCAACGCGTGCCCTGCTCGGCCCGCTCGAACACGTGGACGTCGGTGTTGCCCAGGATGGCTGGGGATCGCAATTGACGGCAGAGGTCCAGGGTCTCGGCTGGGCGTGGACCGTGGGCGACGTAGTCGCCGCCAAGGGCAATGACGTCGTAGTCCGCGGGATGGACCTCCTCCAGCACGGCCCGGAATGCGGCGGCGTTGCCGTGCATATCGGAGAGCAATGCGATGCGCCGCGCGGGCTGCGGGGGCGTGGTCATGCGGCTGCCTGGGCGGTGTCGCCGACGATCCGGAGTGCGTCCACGATGCCGTCCATGAACGCGCGCCGTTTGGCGACGAAGGCCTGAACATGGCCGCACTCGAGCCAGCGCAGCTGCCCGCCCCAATGTCGGTGCAGCGACTCCACGGAGTGGGTCGGGACGTAGGCGTCGTGCCGCGCTCCGAACAGGATGGTCGCGTCGGGCCGGACCGGTGGGGCGAGCATGCGGATGTCGGTGTCTTCGAGCAGTGTGCGCAGGCGCCGCCGCGCGCTCATCTCTGTGGGACCCAGAGCGTCCCAGACGACCCCCCGTGACAACAGCCCCTCGCAGAACACGACGGTCGCGCTGTGCGACGGCAGGCAGGGAATCGCGGCGATAGGCCTGTCCACCAGAGCCGCAACCGTGGCGGCCATCTGTCCGCCCATGCTGACGCCGGTCACGCCGACGGGGCCAAACCCGGCGGTCGCAAGCCAATGGACCAGCGCCACACCTTCGAGAATCGAGGCCGTGCCCATGTGCAGCAGATCCGCCACGGTGCGGACGCTCACGCCGGTCTGCGCGCTGGGCCGGCGCGCGCCGTAGTACGGGTTCTCCAGGATCACGCTGGAGACGCCTCGGCGGACGAGTGGTTTGGCCAGGCTATGCAGGCGCCGGCGGTAGCCCTCGTCTCCAGTTGCCGCCATGTGCACCACGGCCGGACCCTGGTGCTGTCCGTCGGGTGTGACGAGCAGCACGCGCGCGGTCTGCGCTTCCGGCGGGAGGTGATCGGCATCGGGACTCCAGAAGCGGCCCTCCTGACGAACGTGGTCCCGACCCCGTTGCATCTCGTCCCAGACGACGTCAATTGGGCCCGGCCGCTGCCGCCATCGAAGTGGTTTCAGCTCTCCCCAGCCGTCTTCGAAGAACGGGACGCGAGCCATGCGGCTATAGGTTCGGTCAAGCAGACTCACGCCGGCAGAGTACTCGGTCCGCCGGCCCTATGATACAGATGATCCATGGCCAGCATCAGCGAGTTCGACGTAGACGAGAAGGGTAGGCCGCGCGGCGTTGCGGAGATCGTGACGGACCAGGGAACGCGGATCTACATGGTCCCCGTCGAGACCTTTCCGAACCACATCAACAATCTCTATGTGGTGGTCGGCCCCGACCACAAGCTGCTCGTCGACGTCGGCAGCAACCGCTGCAATGACGAGATCGATTCGCAGTTTGCCGAGCTGCGCGCCGCCTTTGGCGTGGACTTTGGGCCGGAGGATATGGACGAGGTCCTGATCAGCCACGCCCACATCGACCACTTCGGCAACGCCCATCGGTTTGCGCGGGCGGGCATTGACCTGACGATCCACGAGCTGGACGCCCGGGTGCTCATCGAGTTCGAGGAGCGTCTGGTGCTCGCAAGCCGCGACCTGGGCATCTATCTGCTCCGCGCTGGCATGCGCGAGGAACACGTCCGCGCCGTGGTGGACCGGTACCAGAGCGGCAAGGACTGGTTCAAGCCTGTGGAGCCCGACCGCCGCGTCCGCAACGGCGACAAACTCGGTCCGGGCTGGCCGCTGCTGCATGTGCCCGGTCACTGTCCGGGCCTTGTGTGCATGGCGGTGGACGATGTGATCCTGACCACGGATCACCTGCTGACACGGATCACTCCTACGCAGGCGCCGCAGTGGATCACGCCCTATATGGGCGTCGAGAACTACATTCGCAGCCTGCGCAAGCTGCGTGATTGGGGGACGTGGTCGCTGGGGCTCGGCGCGCATGAGGCGCCGATTGCGGACGTACATCTGCGGGTCGACGAGACCGTGGATCACCACTATGGGCGCCTGAAGAAGACCCATGTGGCGTGCGAGGAGCCGAGCACCATCGTGGACGTCTCGCGGGCGTTGTTCGGCACGCAGACGGGCTACAATGTGCAGTTGGCGCTCAATGAGGCTGGCGCGCATGTGGAGATGCTCCACAACCTGGGCTACCTGCGCATCGACAACCTGAATGAAGTCGCCGCTGACCTTCAGGCGCCGGGCAAATACGTGCAGACGAGCCGTCCGCTGGTCGATGACCGCTGACGCCGAGCGGGTCTTGATCGCGGTGGCGGGCACCATGGCGCTCGTCCTCACGGGCACAGAACGCGGCACGACGTGGCTGGTGGAGGACTGTCCTGGCGACGGGATGTGGGTGGTGACGGCACCCCCGCAGGTCTCGACCACCAAATGGACCCAATGGCAGCGACCCAGCGAGGCGGAGCTGCTCGGTTACCAGCGCATGGTGGAGGATCTCTGGAGTGGGTGACTTATCAGTCAAGCTGGCACGAACCTGGCTAGGTGCGGTGTCGCTGGCGCTACCGGCTGCCTCGTGAACGAGGAAGAGATGAACCTGAACCGGAACCTGATTCGCACGCTGCTCCCCCTCGCCCTGGTTGCCCTGGTTGCCCTGGGCGCCTGTACCCCCGAACTCGATCTTGGTGATTTTGGGCCCGAGTCTCCCGGACCGCTCGCAGAGAACACGACCACCGTGTGGCTCTTTGGCCCAGTGAACGCTGCGTCCTCGTCTGCGACCGAGGTGGTCGATGTGACAATCGACGACGAAGGCCGGGCGATTCTCCATGCGGGCCATGCCGGCACCGCCACCGTCAACGTCGATATCCGTGGCGAGTCTCACGACGTGGCCATGGAGGTGAGACCGGTCGCGGAGCGGCTGATTCAGGCCCTCCCCGGTGGCGGGTTTGGGCTGCCACACACGGTGAGGAGCGAGGGGGTAGCGCTGCTGCCCGGAGCGGCGCTCCAGCTGCGTGTCCTCCTGCGGGATGCTGCCGGCGAGCGGCTCACCGGGGATACACCGATCACATGGTCGTCGAGTGGTGCCGAAGTGACGCTCGCCGAGCAAGATCAATATGTGCTGGTGACCGCCGGCGCCGAACTCGGTGTGTTTGATCTTGTGGCTGAGGGGGCCGAGCCCGTGGAGCTCGAGATTGTGAGCCAGGACCGCGTCGCGCGGGTGTCCGTGCACAACGGGAACGGCGAGCTGGACCAGCCAATCTTGCTGGAGAACCAGCAGTCGCCGACGTGCCATCTGGCGGCTTGGATCGATGACGGACGGTACCTGCAGGGGGCCGGCGATACGCCGCTGGAGATCACGTCGAGCAACCCTGCGGTGACGGTGGTCATCGCCACCAATGACTTTGTGCCGCCGCCGGCGGGCAAGCAGTTCACCGCGGATGTGCGAGGATTTCGGGTGGAGGCCGCCGAGCCCGAGGCGAGCACGCTGGAGCTGACCTGGTCGGGGATGACCGCGTCCATCGATGTGGTCGTGCCCTAG
>CALBXO010000453.1 GCA_937890335.1 uncultured Pseudomonadota bacterium
GCAGCTGAAGGGCCGCGCGGACCGAGTCTGACACCGAGACTGCTGTTTGGAGTGCGATGGACTCGTCGGCCAGGGCGGCGGGGAACGGCTCTTCCAGCGGCGGCGCAGCCGTCTGCGTGGGGGCGGCGTCGACGGGGCGTCCGCGGAGCAGCAGGCGGCCAAGGCCGGCCACGGCCAGCGTGACGCCAATGGCGGCCATCGCGCCGCCGAAGCTGTCCCAACACAGGACCTCCAACACGACGGCGGCGCCGGTGAGCAGCGCGCCTACCCGGCGGGTCTGTGTGTAGATGGCGACGCCCACGACCACGTACACGAGCGCGTGTACATGCTGGCCGACCGGGGGGCCGAGCAGCTGCGAGAACGCATGGACGGACGCGAGCACCAACGTCCCGTAGGCAATTCTGTCAAAATCCGCCAGTCGACCACGCGCCGTGCGCTTGGGAATCAAGGCCGCGACGGATCCGAGCAGGGCGGTGAGCGCAATGAGCTGACCCCAGCCCAAAGAACTTCGAAAGAACTCGCCCGCCGCGAGCACCGCAAAGACGACGCACGTCGCCCCGCTCAGGATCCGTCGGACCCAGACCAGATCAGCTTCCCTGCTGACCGTTTTCACCGAAGGTGCGTCCAATCCCTGGACCGGTCTGTGCCGTTACAACTGTCGCCCCGCTGCCCTGGCGTAGGCAGCGGCGCTTCTCAATTCTCCCCGACAGCATCTTGCTCCGGGAAGACGAGGATGAGCTCGTCAGGTTTGGCCAGCATGAGCCGCTCCCGCGCTTGTCGTTCCATGACTCGCGGGTCGTTACGCGACGCATCGATTCGACGCCTGAGTACCTCGTTTTCCGAACGCATCTGGTCGTTTCCCGCGCGCATCTCTTCCACTTCACCAGCCAGGCGTAAATACTCCTGGCTGCTGTCATGGCGGAACGCGTGGTACGGCAGATACGTCAGAATACCCAGTACAAACAGGGCGAGCGCGATCTTGCTCCCAGGCGACATCTGGCCTCCGACATCCGTGTCGTTTGACGTGGGTGTGGTTATAGCACGGTGGATCGCGTGCGCAACCCTTTCTTGGGATTCGATCCCGATTGGGTCGGGGTTTGTGGGCAGGGGTGCGATCTTGTGCGGGCAGGTGCGATCAACCGTCGGAGTCCTTTCCGCCGTCGATTACCCGCAAGCTTTTTCGCAGTTCATCCCCCTGCAGCACGGGGCTGCTTGGGACCGGGGGCACTTCCGTAAGTGGTGCTTCGCCCCCAAGAAGAGACGGAAGTTGCTGCAGGAGCTGTGGGAGCTGCCCCATCATCGACTCGACCATTGGGCGCATCGCCTCGGGTAACAACCCGCTCTGTAGGGCGTGTTCGGCCGCCATTCGCAGGTCGTCGGGGCTCATCTGCGCAACTTGTTCGAGCACATCGTCCAGACTCGGGCCGGAACCAAACAGCCCACCGTCGAGAAATCCTGGCAGCATGGGCTCCATCTGGAGGAACGCGGCGTCGTCTTGCCGGAACTCGTCCTCGCGCTGCAGCGAGGCCAACGCCGTGGCTTTGATCTGGTAGGCGTCGGGCAGTGTGGGGTCGAGCTCGATGGCCGCGTCGCACGTGCGAAGTGCGCCCTCGAAGTCCCCGGACAGGAGCTGGCAGTGGGCCACACCGGCGACGCTGAAGGGCTCCTCGGGGTCCACTGCGACCCCAGCCCGCCCGATCTCGATGGCCTCGTCAAACCGGCGCAGCCCGGCCAGCGCCTGGGCCTGTAGAGCGTAGGCCTCCACGAGCAGAGGCGTGGCCTCCGCTGCGCGCGCGGCGAACTCGGCCGCGTCATCGGGGCGGTCCAGGTGAGCGTAGAGGCGCGCCAGATTGAGGAGGTGTTCGCCGTCTTCGGGGGCCGCGTCGGCCGCCGCCTGCCAGTGCTGCTCGGCCAGCGCGTAGTCTGCGTCTTCCAGCGCGAGCATGCCCAGGTCGCGCCGGACCAACGCGCGCGTGTGCGCCGCGCGCGGGGTGTTTTGGTCGCTGTCCAGATGGGGCAGCGCGGCCAGGGCGGACCGAAGTACGCTCTCGGCGTGACTCGGGTCGTCGCCGTTCATCCTGAGTACGCCGGCGCGGCCTCGCAGCGCGTCCGGGTCGGCGGGGTGGAGGGCCAGCGCCTCGTCGAACCCTGCGGTGGCAGCGGTGAGCTCGCCGCGGTTGAGGGCAGTGAAGCCGAGCATCACCGCGGCCCGGCCGGTGGGCGGGTCCCCGTCCTCCATCGCCTCGTCCAGGACCTCTTCGAGCTCGTCCCAGTCCTCCAGGCCAAACAGCGCTTCCACCCGCGGCCAGAGTGCGCCGGGCTCCTCCACATCCTCGAGTTCGTCCAGGACTTCGCCAAAAGCGGCGTCGTCGAGCAATTCGGCCAGCTGGGCCAGCGTGGATTCGTTCATCGTCCGCACTCTTTCTTGTATTGGGTCCCGAGAATCCTCGCCGCGCGCCCGAGGCCCGAGACCTTCTCCGTTCCCTGCTGCAGCATCAGGGCCAGAGGGCCCTCCAGGGTCTGCCCTGGCGCCGTTGCGCTGGATAGCCAGGACAGGTACGTCCGGGCCGCTCGCCAGGCCTCAGCTGCCTTCCTGACAGTCTGCCCAAAATGATCGCAGAAGGCGCGCCGGTCATAGACCGTGAACGCTTCGGCGGTCAAGGCGAAGTAGGCCTCGTAGAAGGACCATTCCTTCTCGTAGAGGTCGAGGAAAGGAGCGAAGTCCGGAAAGTATTTCTCAATCAACGGAACACAGACACTGCGGCCTGTGCGCAGCTCACCAAGGCGCGTGAGCACCGCCGTCTCGTCGCGGCGATCGAGCTGCGTGATCAGGGCCACATGGTTGTAGCGCATGCACTCGATCACGCGCGCTGTGTCGTCGGGAGCCGACTCCACAGCTTCGGGAAGTACGTCTGGTATCTCGGGCTGCGGTCCGGGTTGCGGCGCTGGTCCGTCCGTGACCGGGGTGGGCTCGGCGCCTTGTTCAGGCTCCGACCCGGCGATGGGCGGAACCGTCGTGCAGGCGCCGAGTATCCCGAGCGCCAGGAGCAGTGTGGTGGCGCGCACCAGGTGGCGTCAGCGGCGCCGACGCCAGAGGAAGACCGCGGCGCCGAGCACGAGCAGCAGGCCGCCACCTGAGGACGGGACCGCGGGCATTTGCACGCAGCCGCAGCCCTCGTCGGACGGCGGGGTCGCGTTGGGGTCACCGCCGTCGTTGTTCGGGTTGCCCACGCCGTTGTTGCCGGGGTTGTCGCCGTCTGGGCTGCCCTGGACGATGAAGACGCCAACGTCACTCCAGGGGCCCATCGCCTCAGCGTCGGCCGCGCGCACCCGCCAATAGAACGAGCCGTCGAGCAGCTGCGTTGTAGCCACTTTGTACTGCGTGGTCTCCGGGCCTTCGGCCACATTCGAACGCTTATCGACTGGGACGGCGAGCTCCGGGTCGGAGAAGACCTCAAACGTGTATTTGAGCAAGTCGCCGTCGGGGTCCTGGGCGTTGACCACGGTCAGCGTCGGCTGGCGCGAACCGATGATGGTGTTGTTCGCCGGCGCCCGGATCTGCGGGGCGGTCGGCGGGTCGTTCTCAAAGTTGAGGAAGAACTCCGTCACGGCGTAGGGGCTGGCTCCCTGTCCGTCGCTGGCGCGAACCCGCGCGAAATACACGGTGTTGTCGCGCCACTCGGTGTCCGGCAGCCACGCGGTCTCGGACCCGATGTCCTGGCCAATGTCCTCCGACACGAGGCCGGGCGAGTCGAACGTGATGACCGTGTCGAGCTGGAACTCGTACACCAGGTCGTCGCCCTCGGGGTCCTGGCTGTCGCGGATGACAATCTGAACCGGCGTGTCCTCGACGATGGCCCGGTCCTGGTCCTCCTCCGCGATGGGGGCCACGATGACCGGCGCTGCGGGCAGGTCGTTGTTCCGGTTGACGACAAAGCACGCAAACTCCGTGTAGGGGCTCGTCGCGCCTTCGTTGTCCCGGCACTGGGCACGCCAGCAGTACTTCTGGTTCTCGGTCAGGTCCTCGGCGATGGCCCATGAGGTCATGCCGTTTTCGCCGGGCGGCAGGCTGGATACGGAGGCCACCGGGGTTGTGATGCCTTCCCCGGCGTACAAGACGAATGTGTAGGACAGAGGGTCCTGGTCCGGGTCGGAACAATTTCCGACGACCAATTGCGGCATTCCGTTGTCGATCTGGTTGTCGTCGGTCGGGCTGATGACGGTCGGCGCTGTTGGGGACTCGTTGCCGCTGTTGACGAACCAGCACCACATCTCACTCCACTCGCCGTAGACCACGCTGTCGCGGGCACGGACGCGCCAGCAGTAGCTCGTGTGGTCCTCCACCTCGACCTGGTCGGGCACCGTCCAATCCACAGTCGCTGAATTGTCCACCGGCATCACGTTCTCTTCGTTGACGATGAGCAGCTCCGGCGTCAGCTCCATGGGGTCGTCCACGTAGCTGTACATCTGGAACTCATAGCGCAGCGCGTCTCCCAGCGGTGAGACCGACCGGAAGGAGCGCAGAGACGGGTGTGTACCCGACACCTCGCTGCCGTTGCGTGGGGTGGACAGCCGCGGCGGTGTGGGGCCGTCGAAGCTCGTGGGGTCCGTGTCGTTGGCAAACTCCGTCCGGTTGTCGCGCCCGTCTCCATCGTTGTCGTCCAGAGCGTCGAACGGAGAGTTCGGGTCCAGGCCGTAGAACAACTCCCAGGTGTCAGGGAGGCCGTCCTCGTCGCCGTCCGCAAACGCGACCGTCACGATCCATTCGTGGGTCACGCGGCCAAAGTCGTCGTCGCTGATAAGGACCCGGACGGTGCTGTCGCCGACGATGGCCTGCCGGAATGTCGGTTGGAAAGAGACCAGGCCGCTCGGGTTCACGCTCAGCCCGGTGGGGGCGGCGATGACGGTGTAGGTGGTCTCGTCACAGCCGGGGTCCACCACGTCAATCTGGTACTCGTAGAGCAACCCCTCAGTGGCCGTGGTCGGCGCCATCGACGTGACCGCCGGGGCGACGTTGGTGACAATGACCCGGTGCAGCGCCAGCGCGGTGGACCCGCCGGAATCCGTGATGCGCACGGCGACCGTAAACACACCGTTGTCACAGAAGGTCGTGCTCAGCGTCGCTGTGGGTCCGCTCTGGTCGGCCTGGAAGACGCCGTCGTAGTCCAGGTCCCACGCGTAGTCGTCGATGGTGTCCGCAAAGCCGGTGGAGCCCGAGGCGTCGAGGTTGAGCGTGTCGCCCTCGTTGATGCGCTCGGGACCGGTCACCACGGCCAGCGGCGGCCCCTCGGTGACGACCACCTGCGTGGACGCCGTGTCCGATGCGTTGTTGGAGTCCGTGACGCGCAGGCGGATGGTGAACGTGCCGTTGTTGCCGAACGTGCAGTCCACGAGGGCGCCAAAAGCCTCGAATTGTCCGTCGTTGTCGCAGTCCCATTCGTAGTTGAGGTTGTCGCCGTCGGGGTCCACGGAGTTGGAGCCGTCCACGCGGATGGGCCGGCCTTCCACTGTGATGTACGGTCCCCCAGGCATGGCCGTCGGGCGGCCGTTGACCTGCCGTTCGACGCACCGTCCGGCGCCGCCGGGAGCGCCTGCGGCGCCATTGGTGTTGGAGCCTGCGCCGGGCGCGCCGCCCTGCACATTGCACGCGCCCTGCCACGCGTTCCGGTTCGCGTACTCGATGACCGCAAGGCCACCACCGCCGCCGCCGCCCCCGGCGCCCTGGAACGAGTCATTGCCGATGCGGTCGCCCTGGCCGCCGTTGCCGCCGGCGCCTCCGCGCGCGCTGATGACTCCGCCGCCGAGGAGGTAAGTCGTCTGGATCTGTACGCTACCGGCCGCCGCTCCGCCGCCCCCACCACCGCCATGGTAGAAGTCCGGCGAGGTGCCACCGGAGCCGCCAACGCCGCCGTCCACGGTGATCGAACCCTCTACGCGCAGTGATTTCGTGTCCACGA
>CALBXO010000454.1 GCA_937890335.1 uncultured Pseudomonadota bacterium
CGAAACGGCCGCTGTCGGCCTCACAATTCGCGTCGGGCGGACCGAGCAGCTGGGTCACGTCGGCGGCGGCGTTGCGCTCGGTGGCCACCTCGGATTCCTCAATGGCCGCCACAAATCGGGTCTCATCTCCGCGGCGGACACCGACGGCGTCGATATCAGCTCCAGGAAACTCTCCGGCGGCGTTCGGGGTGGTGTCCTCGATCAGGACAAATCGATAGACCACATCGGAGTCGCAGTCCTCCGGGCACGTCTCCTCCTCGCCTTCGGCGCAGAGCTGGTCGCCGCAGCCGGTGCCAATGCAGGGCGCCAGCTCGGGGCCGCACTCATCGCGCAGGCACTCGAAGTCGTCCTCACACATGGCGGCCTCGCTGCAGTTCACGACGGCAAGAAAGTCTTCCAGGCCTTCCTCGTCGAGCTCGCGCAGGCACTCCTGGCTGCACGACTCGTCGTCGCCGCAGTCGCCCGAACACGCAAAGAAATAGGAGCAATCCTCCTCTCCCTCCCCGTAGCCGAAACACGCGATGATCTCATCCCAGCAGAACTCGTTGATGCACTCGCCGTTGTCTTCGTCGCTGTTGCAGCCGTTGACCTGCGCGCAAGCAAACACCGCCTGCAACCGCTCGGACTGCTCGCCTGGCTGGACCCTGCCAAAACACTCGTCGCACGCCTGGCCTTCACAGGTGTCGAAGCACTCAAACACCCCGGTGCACGTCAGCCCCATCTGGCCGTTGTTGCCACCATTGTTGCCGTTGTTGCCGTTGTTGCCGCCGTTGTTGCCACCGTTGTTGCCACCGTTGTTGGCGCCGCCGCGAGGGTTGCACGTCTGGCCGTCACACTGCGCGTCGGTGTCGCAGGGTACGCGGCACTCCGGGTCGCCGGCGGCCGCCACGCAGATCAGGCCGCGGTCGCAGTCCGAGTCCTCGTCACAGAAATCGCCCTCTCCGGGGCCCCCCTGCTCATCGCAGTAGCCCGTGGCGGGAGCCCCGTTGTTGGCGGGCCCGTTGTTGGCGCCGTTGTTGTCGTTGTTGACGCCGTTGTTCGCGTTGTTGACGCCATTGTTGCCATTGTTGGCCCCGTTGTTGTCGTTGTTGACGCCGTTGTTGCCGTTGTTGCCGTCGTTGTCGTCGGTGGAGTAGCCCCGGTTGCCGTCGGAGCAGGCGGCGAGCGCCACCAGGACAACGGCCATGCAAACGATACGCATCTTTCCCTCTCGATCCCGTGTGTGCGGACGTGCCCACATCATTGCGCGCGGGTGGACCCGACACAAGGCATCCGCTCCCACGCCCGCCGCACCGTCACATCCGTGCACTTGAATCAGGTGCCCGTCGGACTTACTTTGCCGCTGCGGGCCGGCGACACGCCGGCGGCAGGCCTCAACCTCCCTCACGGATGACGATCCCAAACACCTTCATTGTGGGCGCGCCACGCTCCGGTACGACGGCGCTGCACCACTATCTCTCCCAGCATCCCGACATCTTCATGAGCGATCCGAAGGAGCCCCACCATTTTGGGCTGGACCTTTGGACCGACTACACGGAGTTTTTTCGTCGGTTTCGGGACATGGACCTGTACCTGTCGCTGTTTGCCGATGCCGGCGACGCCAAGGCGGTGGGTGAGGCCAGCGTCTGGTATCTCTTCTCGAGCTCGGCGGCGCGGGAGATCTACGAGTTCAATCCGGATGCGCGCATCATCGTGACGCTGCGTCACCCGGTGGACTACATGCACTCGCTGCACCAGCACATGCGGATCAGCGGCGAAGAACCGCTGGAAGATTTTGTCGATGCCATCGACCACGATCGGCAGGACAGAATCGACAAAGGCATTGAGTTGGTGGGCCGCTACCGCACCGGGTTTCCGGGGTACCGCCCCACCGCGCGCTTCGCGGAACAGATCGAACGGTACCACCAGGTGTTTGGTCGTGACCGCGTCCACATCGTGCTTCTGGACGACATCAAGACCGACACCCCCGCTGCTTGTGGACACATCTGCTCGTTCCTCGGTCTCGACCCGAACTACGAGGCGGACTTCTCGCCCGTGAACGAGAGCCGGACGGTCAAGCGCCGGTGGCTGCACACGGCGATGACGCGGGACTGGCAGCTCAAGCACAAGATCGGCGCACTGTTGCCCGACGCGATCAAGGTTCGTGTTTGGCGGCGTATGCACAACGTGGCGACATCCCGGGGCAAGCGCGGCAAGTTGGACCCCGAGGTGCGGCGGCGACTGACGGTCGAGTGTACGGATGAAATCCGTGCCCTCGGCGACGTAATCGAGCGCGATCTTGACCACTGGCTCGCCTGACGACCCACGGGACAAGGATCCCGTGCAATCCGTCGCTGGCGGGGGGGCCCTTGTTTTCGCTGGGCAGATGCTCGGCAAGGGCCTGCGCCTGGTCTTCCGGCTGGGCGCAAGCTGGCTGCTGACCACGACGACGTACGGCTTGTTCGTGCTGGCGATGTCCATGGCGGAGCTGGTGGGCCGCATCGGCACGCTCGGTTTTGACCGCGCAGCCCTGCGCTTTGGCGCAGAGGAACGCGGTCGGGGTGATCTGGGGGCCCTGCAACGCTCCACCCGCTTCAGCATGGCCGTCTCCGCGGTCGCCGGAACGGCGGCCGGCGCGGCGATGTACCTGTTCTCGGGGCAGCTCGCGTCGGTCTTCAGCAAACCAGACCTGGCCCATGCGATTGAGCTCGTAGCGGCGGCGGTCCCCGCCGTCTCCGTGGCCCTGACGTCCGCGGCGGGGCTCCAGGCAGCCCAGCGCATGCGGGCGTATGCCTTTGTCAGCTTTGTGATT
>CALBXO010000455.1 GCA_937890335.1 uncultured Pseudomonadota bacterium
GGAGGTCGTTGGCGTCGGCCAGAACCGCGTCCAGCATGCGGGCGCGCAGCTGCGCGTTGTTCTCGCTGGGCGGCACATCGAAGAGGCGGTCAAACAGCTGCCCGGGCTGCTGAATGGGCAGGTTCAGGGAGTCGGGACCGTTGTAGGAGATGGCGTTCCAGTGACCGTAGTCGTGGAAACGTGCGCCGCTGACACCGACCTCCAGGGTGCGGAACCGCGGGGCGACGGTGTAGAAGCTCTCGTGGCGCGCGATGTACTGATCGAGGCTGGGTCGAAGGGCCGTCAGCGTGTGTGAGCCGTGATCGAACGTCTCGGGTCGCGGGCGGTCGCCGGTGAGGGCGACCATGAAGCCGCGCATGTGGCCGTCACCCTGGCCGGGCGGTGCCGGCGGGATCTGTGTATGGGGCTCGAGTCCAGTGGCGACGCTGAACGGGTGCGGGCCAATGGCAGCGAGAAGCTCCGGGGCTGTGAAGCCGGCGCCGGTGGTCGTTGGGGTCCAGAGGTCCGGGTAGCCCGCTGCGCCCTGCTCGCCGCCGTGCACGCCGTGCCACGGCAGGCCGTTGGCCCAGTAAAAGACGCCGAAGAACGGCTCGGGCTCCGAGCCGTCGGCCCATGCGCCGTTGGCGCGCAGCATGGCATCCAGCGGCGGCAAGCCCAGGGCGAGGGCGGTCCCGGCCAGCGAGCCGCGCAGGAAGGTACGTCGGGAAAGGTAGCGGCGCGTCATTGGTTTGTCTCCGGTGCCGCGGTGCGGAACCCGTCGCTGAGGACCAGCGCGATGAGCAGCTCGCGGAAGCGATAGCCTCCGGCCGCGAAATTTTCGCTGATCTGCGCCAGGGTGATCTCTTCATTGTCGGTCTCGAGCCGGCCATTGGCGTGCCGGTAGAGTTGGCGCACGAGGCATTGTGCCACGCGGGGGTCGTCGCGCAGGGCCGCGGCCAGCTCCTTTGCGTCGTTGAGCGCGATGCCGTCCAGTTCGCCGGTGGCGTCGACCTCGTAGCCGCTCTCATGCGTGCGGTATCGACCGACGCTGTCGTAGTTCTCAAACAGGAACCCCGGCGGGTCCAGGAAGACGTGGCAGCCGATGCACGCCGGGTCCTCCCTGTGCTGCTCCAGGCGCTCTCGCAGCGTCCGGGGCTGTCCCGGGTCGGAGTCCAGGTTCAGGTCCACGTCGTCGGGCGGCGCCGGGACCTCCTGACACAAGATGCGCTCTCGCACGTACTTGCCCCGAAGCGTGGGGGAGGTCTCGGACGGGTGGGCGTTCATTGTGAGGAACGCGGCGAGCGTGAGGATGCCCGCGCGTGGGCTCTCCTGGGGAAACTCCACGGGCACAAAGGCCACTGGAGTCGCCCCGGGGACCTCCAGCTCGTAGATGGCGGCGAGCTCGGAGTTCACGAAGCCCCGCTGCACCCAGAACAGCTCACGGATGTCACCGTCGCGGCGAAACACCAGGTCGTCGACGAGGAGTCGCAGCTCGGTCTCCATCGCCGCGGGCAACGACGGGGTGTAGCCGGGGTACAGCTCCGGATCGCGGTCCACGTTCTGGAGCCGGCCCAGGTCCAGGTATTGCGCAAAGAAGTCCTGGACTGCGCGGCGGCCGCGGGGATCGGAGGCCAGGCGGTCGGCGTGGGCAAACAGCGAGGCGTCGTCCTGGAGCTGTCCGCTCGCCGCCGCATCGAGCAGATCCTGATCCGGTGCGGTGTTCCACAGCAGGAAGGAGAGGCGGCTGGCCATCTCGTACGAGGTGTACCGTCGCCGGCTCGGGTCGGCTGGGTCTGGCTCGCCGACCTCGACGCGGTAGAGGAAATGCGGCGACTGCAGCAGGCCGGCGACCGCAAGGCTAAGGCCGGCAAACGCGTCGTCCGCGCCGGCCATCCGGGCGACCTCGAGCCACCGTCCCAGCTCCTCGGTCGTCAACGGACGCCGGTACAGGCGAGTGGAGATGCGTCGAAGGAAAGCCTCGGCGCATGCGTCGTCGGCGGCGACGACGCTGCACCCCACCAGGGCCTCTCGGCGCGCGCGGTCGCTGAATACCGCGTCACTGATCGCGAACGCCGCGTCGGCGTACAGCTCGACGCCGTGCTCGGACACGGTGGTCGAGGCGGCGCCGATGGTCAGGTAGAGGTAGGGGTTTGTGTCGGGTTCGAGGGTCACCTGCGGCAGCGGTTCCCCGAACACGTCCTTGAGTGCGCTGCGGTATTGGTGGGCGGTGAGTCGCTGGAAGACGGGCTGCGCGGGCTCGAACGGAAGCAGCTCCGGCACGGGCGCGCCGTTGTTGGCGGGCGCGCCGTTGTTCTCAGGTGTCCCGTTGTTTTCAGGGCCACCATTGTTGCGGGCAGAGTCGCGGGCCGGCGGGTCGTCCCCCTGACAGGCACAGAGCCCCATCACGAGCAGACAGCCGATCCATTTGTGCACGGTCGCCAAAGGTCCCTCCGGGCCTGGGTCGCGCACAGTGTATCAGGTGGCGGTCGGCTCCGCCACGCTCCAGTGGTCGTGGAGGTTGCAATACGCAAACGCGGTGATCTGCGTCGTCCCCTGTGGCACCACGAACGTCGCCACTGGGCTGCCGTCCGGGGCGTCCCCGTTCCAGGCGTCCACACCGTAGTCCTTGAAGCCGACGATCACCCCTGCCTGGTCGCGGATGTAGATGGCAGGAATCCAATGGTCGGCGTCCATGCTGTGCATCACCAGCACATCGATGGAGCCATTGCCTTCGTTGAGGGTGATTTGCGGCACGTGCACCCCCTCTTTGCCCGCCCACTTGCCGGCGTTGTTCTGGGTGTAGATGGGGCCGGTCTCGTACATCTCGCCGAGCATCTCCCACTCTGCATTGGGCTCGACGCCGCCGGGGTTCCCGGTGCGCTGGGGCTGCTCGGCGACCCAGTGGTCGTGGAGGTTGCAATACGCGTAGGCGGTGACGGTCGTCGTTCCCTTGGGGAGGTCGAAGGTCACGGTGGGGTCGGCGTCTCCGGCGGTGCCGTCGTAC
>CALBXO010000456.1 GCA_937890335.1 uncultured Pseudomonadota bacterium
CCGCCCGGGCTCAACCCCAGCGCGCCGCCACAAAGGCCTCCAGCGCGGCCGTGCCGTCCTGGGGCCGGTCCGCTGGGTCCTTGGCCAGACACCAGCGCAGGAACGCTTCCATCCCAGCCGGAATCGACGCCGCCAGCTCCGGACGTGGCACAAACTCCGGTACCGGCCGCGACATGTGCTGCTGCATGATGAACACCGGCTGCTCACCGGTGAACGGCGGGGCGCCGGTCAGACCTTCCCAGAGGACGATCCCAAGCGAGTACACGTCGGCGGGACGCCCCACCTCCGCGTTGCCCGACGCCTGCTCCGGGCTCATGTAGATCGGGGTGCCAAACACATCGCCGCGCATGGTCAGTCGGATGACATCGGGGCCGATGAGCCGCGCGAGCCCGAAGTCGATGATCTTGACGAACACCTCTGAGTCGGTGCGCGCCGCGAGCATGATGTTGCTGGGCTTGAGATCGCGGTGCACGACCCCAGCGGCGTGCATCTGAGACATCGCCTCTAGAATCTGCTGGCCGATCGTCAAGATCGCGTCCAGGCCCAATCCCTTCAGGAGTGCCGCCTTCAGCGACGCACCCTGGATGAACTCGAGGGCCATATAGGCCATCCGATTGTCTCCAAGGCCGTAGTCGTAGCACGAGACCAGATGGGGATGAACCACCTCTGCCAGGGCGCGCGCCTCCCGCATGAAGCGCTGCTCGGCCTCAAAATCCGACGTCAGCTCAGGCCGCAGGACCTTCACCGCGACCGGCTGCCCTGTGGGTGCTTTGATCGCCCAGTAGACGGTGCCCATGCCGCCGCGGCCAAGTTGGCCGAGGAGTGCATACTTTCCGTCGAGCAGCAGGCCGAGAGCGGAACCTGCGCCAGGGGCATCAAGCTCACTGTCCGGCACAGCCAGCCGATCATGCAGTTGGCACCGGTCGCCCAGGCGCTCGAACGGGCGCCGGCAGGTAGGGCATGAGAGGGGAACGCCGGCAACCTCATCGTCCAGGCCCAGGCTGACGTGGCCAGAGTGCACAACAGGGGCGGCTTCGTCCTGGCTCCTCCAATCAGACAGCGTACCGCATCGCGTCCGGCCCGCCCGGCTACGCCGTGTCTGGGTCGATGACGCCTCGGTTTCGTCTCCGCTGCGTCGGAGCACGTTGGTGGGCATCGCCTCTCCGCTCTCCTGAATGCCCAGGGTGCGCGGCAATTGTGCCAGCAATTCCCGCGTGGGCAGGACGAAGCCTTTGGGTACGAGGATGTTCGACGACGAGGACATGTTGGCCGTGGGTCTTGGTCCCGATTTCCCTCTCAATCGGCTCGTTGGCTGCGCCGCTTGAATCGGGGTATGATCCCGGCTGGCCTTGAGAGAGAGTTTGGATGCCCCGACCGAAGCTCTTCGATTTCAACGATGAGCGCGATGAGATCATCGCCGCAGTCACCGAGCGGGTGGTTCGCAACCGGATCGCTGCCGCAGAGCGGGGCGGCGCGCTGCTTGAGTACGTGCTCAATGAGGCCGCATTCCGCGAGATCGAGCGCTTGGTCAAATACGGGTCCGACGACGCCTCGGGCGAGGTCGGCAGCCTGGGATTCTGGAGGGGCGTGGCCCGCCGGGTGGGATCGGCCAGCGACGCCCAGAAACAGTCGACGCTGAGGCAAATCGTCGGGGCGTACGCTGCGGACATCGCGGGAAACTTTGATCCGCGCGTCTACGGCTTTGCCAACAAGGTCATCCCCGTCGGACTCAATCTACTCTTTCAGGCCCAGAGTCGCGATGGCGCTCGCGTTCGCGGATTGCGGGATCGGATTGAGATCGAAGGCGACATCGACACCATCACCGCCCTCGCCGAGCAGGGGACGCTGATTGTCGCCCCGACGCACGTGTCGAACCTCGACAGCATCGTCATCGGCTGGGCTCTGGCCGAGGTAGGGCTTCCGCCCGTCACCTACGGCGCGGGCAAGAACCTCTTCTCCAACCCCGGTATCAGCTACTTCATGCAGAATCTCGGCGCCTACAAGGTAGACCGCCGGATTCAACACGTCCTCTACAAGGACTGCCTCAAGGCGTACTCCGAGGAGCTCATCGAGCGCGGATACCACTGCCTCTTCTTCCCCGGCGGAACACGCAGTCGCAGCGGAATGGTCGAGGACCGCCTCAAACTCGGCCTGCTCGGCACCGGCGTGAGCGCCTACCAGCGCTCGTTGGCGCAGGGCGACCCCCAACCGGTCTACGTCGTCCCACTGACCCTCAATTTTGGGCTTTGCCTGGAGGCCGAGGGCCTCATTCACGACTACCTCCGCGCCGTCGGCCGCGAATACTACCTGCTCCCGGACGACCCCTTCGACTCCCCCCTGGAGGTCATGCGGTTCCTGACCAAGATCGCGCGCATGGAGACCTCCATGGTGCTGCGGTTTGGCCAACCAATGGATGTGCTTGGGCATCGCGTCGACGCGGCCGGCCGCTCCTTCGACGCGCGCGGGCGTGAAGTGCAGCTCCCCAACTTCTTCGAGACCGCGCCGGGCGAGTTCGGGTCTGATGATTCGCGCGACCGCGAGTACACCCGGCAGACCGGGGAAGCGCTCGCCGCGGCGTTCGTGCGCGAGACGGTGATCATGCCGACGCACTTCGTCAGTTACGTGCTGTTCGGGGCCGCGCGACGGCGCTTCCCGGAGCTGGACCTCTCCCGCGTCCTGCGCTTTGCCCGCGACCTGCACGTCCCGTGGGCTGAGATCAACGCCGAGGCAGGCCTGCTGCGCGACAGGCTCCGGGAACAACACGACGCCGGCAAGATCCGACTGTTCAGGACACTGCTGGATCGGAGCATCCCCGAGATCATCGACAACGGAATCGAGGCGCTCGGCATGTACCACCCGGTGGCGCCCGCGGTAGCGACCGGGCAGGGCGTGCGGCTCAATCACATGAACCTGCTCTGCTACTACGCAAACCGCATGAGGTGTATCGAGTGACCGCCCCGACCTCCGTCGCCGCCATCGTCGGAACGGGTGCCCGCGCCGAGATGCTCGTGCACCTCATCACCCGGCACGGCCGCAAGGCGGTCGTGTGGCCAGCCTTCGACGACCTCATCGAAGCAAAGGCGCGCGAGCGAGTTCGCAAACGCCTCGGTGATTGCGGGGCGCAGCTGGTCAATGGGCCCGAGCAGATCGCCGACACATCGCGGACTGTATTCGTCGTCACGCCCTCCTGGCGGTTGCGCTCCATCGCCAACCGACTTGGCGGCAGCCTCGGAGGACACCACACCGTTGTGCACACCTGCACAGGGCTCGAGGAGGGCTCACACGCACCGGCCAGCGATGTCCTGCGGGCGGAGACGCCCGTACGGTTGGTGGGAGCCCTGGTCGGGCCGATACACGCCGCGGGTCACCTGTTGGGCAAGCCCGGCGCGGCAGTGGTGGGTAGCCGGTTTCCCAGCGTCATCGCGGCGGTACAAGCCGCGCTGGCCGGTCCCATGTTCCGGGTCTACGGCAACGTGGACCTGACCGGCGTGGAGGTAGGCGGCGCCGTCGCCGACGTCCTGGCCGTCGCGGTCGGGCTCGCCGATGGTCTCGATCTGGGGGCCAGCGTCAGAGGCACCGTGTTTGCTCGCGGGCTGGCCGAGCTCGAGAGGATCGGTGCTGTCTTCGGGGCGACGCCAGGGACCCTCACCGGCATGGCGGGCCTGGGCTACCTGGCCGCCACGACCAGCGCCCCGATCGGCGTCCCCATGAAGATCGGGCGCGCGCTCGCATCGGGCAAATCCATGGCGGAGGTGCTCGCCAGGTTCCCTCGCGACGGCCGCGAGCTCGTGGCGGCCTGCGAGACGGTGAGGGACCGCACCCAAGCTCGCAATGTCGAGGCGCACATCACCGGCGCGATCGCCAGCGTCATGGTCGACGGCGCCTCACCCGCCGATGCCGTCCGTCAGCTTCTGACTCTCGGTCAGATGATGGAGTAGAACCCCCTTGAACCCTGTTGTCTCCCAGAGGCACAGGAGGTCCCATGATGCGATACACAGCGCTCCTCGTAGGTTCCCTGCTGCTGCTGACTGCTTCCGGTTGCCCAGGACCACAGGTCAAGGGCGATCCCGTCGTGGTCACAGCGCCCGAGGACGCCGTGGTCCACATCTTCTTCGCCGACCCAGACAAGCCCTCGCATCGAGTGGCCAGCGGCACCGGGTTTGTGATCGGCAACTCGGGTGTGATCGTCACCGCCGCCCATGTCGTACAGAACGACAAACTCATCGACGTGAAGTTCGCCGTGGAGGGGGCAGACGAGGCCGTCTACGTGCCCGCGCGCGTGATCACGTCCGACACCGATCGTGACGTCGCGCTCCTGAGGGTGGACGCGGCGGGGCACCCGGGTCTGCTCCGGCCCGTCCCGTTGGAAGAGGGCATGATGCTGCCCGACATCGGTGCGTCTGTGGTCATTTTTGGGTTCCCCGAGTCGAACATCGTCGGACTGGAGATGCGCCGCACCTCGGGCACCGTGTCTTCCCACCGCATGAACCCCATCAACCGGGACGACAAAGAAACCAAGATGCTGGAGATCGAGGCCAAGATCGAACCCGGCAACAGCGGCTCCCCCGTGTTTGACGATCGCGAACGCGTCATCGGTGTCGTCTCCAGCCGCTGGCAGACCACCGACGGCTACGGCCTGGCCGTCCCAGTCGAGGTCGTCCACGATCTGCTGGTCAAGCGTTACGACGGCGACATGCAGGAGGCCGTCCGCGAGCTGCGATCGATCCCTGAGGACATCCTGGCCGAGGTGCAGGCTGCCTACGATCTGGCAGTGGAGATGCGCACGCGCTTCGCTGCGGGAGAAGACGGATACAAGCGCGCCAAGTCGCTCGAATTCTGCATGGGCAAGGCGTTGCGGTACGGCCAGCTCGGCCTCGAAGCGCTTGAGCGGGACGAAGTCGCCAACGCCTGGCGGCACCTTCAACTGCTCCGTCACGAGGCGACGACCCACAAGCAGGACATCGAAATCCTGGAATCCAGCCGGATCGCCCTCGACTCGCTCCGCTAAGCCAAAACGCGCCCGCGCGCGAGGCCCCTCCAGATTCTTCCTGCGCCTGCAAATGGCGCGAGTCCGTCTACGACGGCCTTGACCTGGATAGGCGGTC
>CALBXO010000457.1 GCA_937890335.1 uncultured Pseudomonadota bacterium
GTTGCGGGACAGCCCCGACTTTGCCGTCGGCGCGGCATGGCGGTTCCGCACTGCGGACGACAACCTGGACGGCAGAGATTTTTTCAGCCTGTTCGTCGGCGTCGACATCCCCGTGTGGAGCGGGGTGGCGGCGTCCAGGGAGACCGAGGGGCACCGTGCCCACATCGACGCTGTGCGCGACGATCGCGAGGCGGTCCGCAGGGACATACGTGGTCGGATTGGCGTGTTGCTCCAGCAGATCGAGCTGGTCGATGCGGAGCTCGCCAGCATTGAATCGTCTGACCTGCCAGAAGCGCGGGTCTTGCAGGAGTACCTGCGGGCGGAGTACCCAACCCGTGACAGTGATTTTCTGTCGCTGCTCGACGCCGAGCAGCGACTTCTCCAGCTGGAGTTGACCGTCGTTCTGCTGCGTGCGCGGCGCTCCCGATACCAACAAGAGATTCGCATTGAAACCGCCGAGGCAACGCCCGGCCCAGAGAGGAACTGACCCATGAATCGACTCGTATTGTTCGTCGCAATCGCCGCCCTGGCCACGCTGACCGCCTGCAGTGCCCACGATCCGGCGCCTGAAGGTCACGCAGACGGCGCCCACAAAGCCGCCGGAGAGATGGAACACCACAAGGCGGAAGAGGGACACGATGGGCACGGCGACCATCCGAGCGCCAAACCGGACTCTGCGCCGGCCACGGCGCCGGGCGACGTGCTCCCCAATGACGGCACGCGCAAAGTCGGTGACATCACGCGGTGCGTGGTAACCGGTGATGTATTCACCGTCGCTGCGGACTCGCCGAAGACCGAACACGACGGCGGCACCTACTACTTCTGCTGCGCCGGCTGCACCGACAAATTCACCGCCGACCCGGCGAAGTTCCTCAACGCAAAGCACGGCGACGCGCCGGCGATGTCGGACGCGGAGGCCCTGCCCAACGACGGAACCCGGAAGGTCGGCGACGTGACCAAATGCCCCACGAGCGGGAAGGTGTTCACGGTGGCGGCGGACAGCGCGAAGTACGAGCACGATGGCAAGACTGTATGGTTCTGCTGCGCTGGCTGCGTCGACAAGTACAAGGCGTCGCTCTAACGCCAACGAAACGGCGTGGGTCCGGTTCGGATCCCCCTGAGGGTGCGAGCACCCCAGTGCGGGCGACATCCGCTACAATGCTGCAACCGTATGCATGTAGCAGGGGCGCGTGCGCTGCGCTGTGAGGAACGGTCAGGTCGGAGGACGGCGCGATGCGCAGACATTTGCTCTGGTTCCTGGTCGTGCTCGTCGTTCCGGCGTGCGCGGACCCGCCGGAAAAGGGGGACCGCGACGGCGACCTGATCCAGCCCGGTGATGTGGGCGACGCCGGTGACACCGCGGACACGGACGACGGGGTACCGGACTCGGATGCCCCGGACACGTCGCCGGACACGCCCCCGGATCTGCCGGGCGAGCTCCCCGACGAGATCGTGGTGACCGTCCTGCTCGATGGCGCTCCCGCGGCGGACGTGCTGGTGGTCCAGGGCGGGCTGCGCGGCGAGGAATGGAGAACCGGGCCCGACGGCACCGTTTTGGTGCAGCTGAACCACGAGCTGCCCGGCGAGGACGTGGAGGTAACGGTGATAGCCTCCTACCCACAGGCGCGCATCCGCGGCGTCGTCATCGAGCCCGGCGTCTCGACCTACAGCATTGAGTTGACGACGCTGGACCGGAGCGACAACGAGGACTACGAGTTCCCCGATCCCGGGGAGCCCACGCGCCGCCCCAACACCAACCAATGCGCGCATTGCCACCAGACCATCAACGAGGCCTGGTTTGAATCGCCGCACCGCGCGTCCGCGAAGAACCCGGTGGTCCATGACCTCTACGCTGGCACGGGCGCGGGCTTCGGTGATGAGGAGGCCTGCGTCGCGGCGGGCGGCCGGTGGGCGACCGGGCTCCTCCCCGGCACGGGGCGGGGCGGTGAGCGGTGCTATTTTGGCGACGGTTTGCTGCACACACTCAACCCGGACTGCGGCGACGAGCCGTGCGACCGCGCAGCCACCGAGCACGGGGACTGCGCCAATTGCCACGCGCCTGGGATCAACGGCAAGCTCGGCGGTCGTGACCTTCTTGCGGCGCAGGGCCACGCGTATGAGTACGGCGTGCACTGCTCGGTCTGCCACGCGGTAGACTCCGTGGATCTGACCGCGCAGCCCGGCGTGGCCGGCGTCCTTCAGATTCTAAGGCCCAGCGAGCCTGGCCCGGTTTCGCTCGGCGCCGGTGGGTTCTTCCCCCTCACGTTTGGGCCCCATCACGACTCGCCAAATCCCCGCATGGGCAGTGTGCAGCGCGACCATTTTCATGACGGCACCATCTGCGCCGGCTGCCACCAACAGGACATGCCCGTGGTCGTTCCCGGTGCGGCGATCGACCGGGACCGGTGGCCGGAGGGGCTGCTGCCGGTGCACAGCACCTACGAAGAACACCGAACGGGTGTGTTGGGCGAGGTCACGCGCTGCAACAGCTGCCACATGCCGCCGGACCCAGATGTCCTCAATGGCGCAGACCTGCAGCGCTTCCCCGATGCGCGCGTCGGGATCCAGGGCGGGTGGTGGCGTCCGCCGGGGTCGACGCGCCAGCACTCCTGGGTGGGGCCACGCACGCCGGAGAGCAAGATGTTGGAGCTGGCGGCTGCGGTGCAGGTTGACGCGCGTGTCGTCGGCGACGAGGTCTTTGCGGATGTGACGGTGCGCAATGCGAGCGCCGGCCACGCGATCCCCACGGGTGAACCGAGCCGTATGATGGCGCTCACGGTGACCGCGCGCTGCGGAGATGAGATCCTGGCGCCGGTCGGCGGTGACGCGATCCAGGGGTTTGCAGGGTATGTGGAGATGCGGGCCGGGGACGTGGACTTGTCCAGGTGGCCGTCCGCTCAGGTGGGCGACGCGTTACGCGTGGTGCGCCGACCCGGAAGATACCGCGACTACGACGGGTTCGGCGCGTTTGCCGACCGTTTCACACCGGAGCAGAAGGGCATGCTCCTGGAGGAGGTGGCCGGGAGCGCGACGGTGCTGGAGGTAGGGGAGGACGGAACTGTGGTGTTGGACCGCGCGCTGCCCGCCGGTGACGTGACGTACCTGACGCGGCCTCACCCCAGGATGCCGGATCTCGCGGGGGCGCCAGGCGTGGCCTTCGCACGGGTGATGGCGGGACCGGACGGTGCGTTGATGGTGCCGCATTTCCGCGCGGTGGACGTCGTCTCGGACAACCGCTTGCTGCCGCAGGCCCAGTGGACGAGCGCGCACCGCTTTGCCGGCGTTTGCGAGGCCCCGACCGTCGAGGCGCGGCTGTGGTACCGGCGGCTGCCGGGTGAGCTCGTCCGTGAGCGCGGCTGGAATGTCGCGGATGTTCTGATGACCGAGGCGCGCGCTCAGAAGTTGCCCGAAACAATTGCGCGCACGGACCCGGAGCCGACGGGCAACACGGTGGAGATTGAGCTCACCGCAGCCCCCTTTGACGGCGACCACTACATTTACGCGTACAACGGTGTCCATCCGGGGCCGGAGATTCGCGCGCAGCTGGGAGACACGCTGCGCGTCACTCTCCACAACGAGCTGCCGGACCCGACCACGATCCACTGGCACGGGTACAAGGTGCCCTTTGCCATGGACGGCGTAACCTGGATGACGGACCCCGTCATGCCGGGGACCACCTTCGTCTATGAGTTCCCGCTCGTGCACGCAGGCACGTTCTGGTACCACCCGCATTTTGACACAGCCCGTCAGGTCGATGGTGGGTTGTTTGGGATGCTCGTCGTGGAGGACCCGGCGCAGCCCGCCGCCGCGGACGACCTCGTGTTCGTCCTCGATGCCTTGGACGAGCGGCACATCGAGGACGGCGCGGAGGAGCCTGAGGAAGGGGAGGAGGAGGAGGAACACGGTCACGACCACGGGCTGGGCGCGATTGCGCAGCTGTGGCGGGTCAATGGGCAGCCGGCTCCGCTGGAGATTGACCTGGCCGGTGGCCAGACCGCGCGCGTGCGCATTCTCAACGCGAGCAATGTGTCGTACGCCAGCCTCACGGGGCCCCAGCTTCGACACATCGGCTCGGACCAGGGCCTGCTGCCGGCGCCGGCGGACCCCGAGTCCATCCTGCTCGGTCCGGCGGACCGTGCGGAGCTGGAGTGGCTGCCGGGACGAGACGGGTTTTCCCTGTGGACCCAGCCCTACAGTCTCAACGGTGGCGAGGCGCTCGGCGAGCCCGTAGAGCTCGTGCGCGTCAGGATCTCCCAACCCGCGGACCCGGCGCAGCCGCTGCCCTTCCAGTGGTCAGGTCTGACCCCGACCGAGGACCCCGGGCACACGGACATCGTCTATGCTTTCAGTGGGTCGGACCGGTACGCGGGGTGGCGGATCAATGGCGAGTCGTTCCCGGACATCACGGTGCGCGAGGTGGCGCTGGGTTCTGTCCCCATCGTGGAAGTGCGCAACGTCTCGCCCACCCTGCACCCGTTTCACATGCACGGTGTGCACTTTGAAGTGCTGTCCATCAACGGCGTGCCACCTCGGGTGCAGACGATCGAGGACAACTTCAACCTGGGCGTTCGCGACGTGGTCCGGCTGCGGGTGCTGGCGGACAACCCCGGGGATTGGATGACGCATTGCCACATCCTGCCCCACGCGGAGGATGGCATGATGACCGTGTTTCGCGTCGTCGAGTAGCTGCTTGGCGCATCCCGTCAATCGCGGGCTGCGCCAGGATTCGGGCGCCCGCCCGCGAGCCGGTTGGCCGTCGGTCGATGGGCGGAAGCGTCGCCCGAACTTCGGTCAATCGCCAAAGTCGGGGTTTTCTTCCAGGAACGCCGCCACCTGACTGTGGTGGTGAAAGTTGCGCACGCCGAGCGGCGCCCAGCCAAAGAAGTCGCGCGGGTGATGGAAGGGGATGCCCAGCGCCTCGGCCATGCCGCGGTCGCTGTTGGAGAAGTCGCTCCCCTGCGCGCCGCCGGGCTCCGTGTCCGTGCGCTTCCAGCCGGCGTCGCCGACCATGTAGGACGTGTCCCAGTCGATCTCCAGCCCGAATGTATTGTCGAACGCGACTTCGAATTTGGTGGGCATTCCGACGCCGGGTTTACGGTCCTCGT
>CALBXO010000458.1 GCA_937890335.1 uncultured Pseudomonadota bacterium
GTGGCAACAACGGCGGCAACAACGGCGCCAACAACGGGGACGGTGGTGACGACGGTGGAGACAGCGGCAGCAGCTCCGGCTGCGAGACCGCGTCCGGCTCCGCGGGAATCCTGCCCGCAGCCCTCGTCATCGTCGGCCTGCTGGTGCTCCGCCGCCGCAACTGACGGCAGCGCCGGTCGAGTGAATACTTGAAAGCATCTTCATGCGTGTCTAGGATGCGCCCGACTTCAGCCGCGCCCGACCTGGGAGCGGCTGGGTCTCCGGGCGACCGGACGCGTGGGGCTGAACGACCCCGCGCCGCATTGGAGAGCGCGCACCGTGAAGACCGAGCGGGCCTTGGCCCTCAGTGAATTGTTCAAGTCCTTGGGCGACCCGACTCGGGTCCGGATTCTCAACGCGCTGGGCAAGCAGGAGCGGGCCGTAGGCGACCTTGCCGACGAGCTCGCCGTGTCTCAGAGCGCCCTCAGCCACCAGCTGCGCATCTTGCGCTCGCAGCGGCTTGTGACCTTCCGCAAGGACGGCAAGCACTCCTTCTACAGGTTGTTGGATGACTCGGTGCTGGACGTGATGGCGGCGGCGGAGCAGCTCGGCGGTTGATCTCTCCGGGCGTGTGGATCGCGGCGTCCGGCAGGTCAGCCGCGCAGCACGCTGACCGTGCGCCGTATCCACAGCAGAAGCGCGAAGATGTCCCAGAGGACGATCAGCGACAGCACAATCGGGGGAAGAATCCACGAGCCGAGCTGCCTGGGCGTCTTGTCGATCTGAATCAGCCACGCGTCGTGGCAGAGTGTCTCCTCTGCGAGCGCCGCTTCGACCTCGGCATCGCTGGGGTCCTTGCCCGTCTCCGCCTTCTGCTTGTTGCGGAGCATCTGCCGCAGCAGACTCTTGCGACGCTCGAGTTTGGCGCCGTCCAGCGACGCGCAGAACAGCTCACCGTAGGTTTTCTCGTAGAACGCGCGGAACGCCTGGTAGCGCTCCCCTGACTGCTGCATGGAGATCGCGCGCCCCCGCCCCTCAAAGAACGCGGTGTCCTCGATCTCGTACTGGGTTCGCCGCTGCGTCTGCTGCTCGCACTCGAAGGTGTCGAGATTCTCGATGGGTTGTTCGATGTAGACCTGCGAGCCCACCAGCTTGAAGTACCGCGTCGGCGAGCGACTCTTGCAGCTCAGTGAGGTGCGAGACGGGATGCCCGCGACTTCTACCAGGCGGTTGTGCGGGATCTCGAGCTTCCACGTGGGATCCTCGTTCACGCGGGACGGAAAATCGGTGACTTCGCCGATGACGTGGGGCTCGGCGGGGGACAGGAAGTACTGGATCTCTTCCGTGTACCGCTGCAGGAGGTAGAGGGCGAAGCACATCACGGCGATCATGATGATCGGGCGATGGTAGTGGATGCTTGGCGTGAGCTCCGCCAACTCAGGGTCGACGTCGCTGCGTGGCCCTTCGGGCCCGGCGAGCCAGTCGTCCATCTCGTCGTCGTCGTTCTGGGGGCTGTCAGTTTCCGCTTCGACCATCGTGTCTCCGCGCGTCGACGCGCTCGTGGTCCTAGACGACCGGTTCGTGTTGTACTGACAACAGCGAGCCGCTCAAGTTTCCACAGCCCGCGGTGTCAGGCGCGCTGCCGCAGGGGGAACCCGCTGCTGGATCGCGACCGCACCGGGCTGGAATCGCGGGATAGTAACCGCGCTCCACTCGACTTTCAACGCCGGGGCCTGTCGGCTATCCTCGCGCCGTGAGTGCACTTGGATCCAGATTGAGGTGGAAGGCGGGTCCGGCAGTAACGTGCGCCGTTGGGCTGTGCGTGATGGTCGGAGTCCTCCACGAGGGAGGGCCCGCGGACGCCGAACCGGACCGTCCGGACGAGCTCCCCGGCTCCATGGGCCCGCTGGACGACCTCAGCGAGGGCCGCCCTCATGGGCTGCTCGAGTCGGAGGAGTGCGACCTCCTGTGTGAGATCAGCCAGCCCCAGGACCCGCGATTTGAGGCGGAAGACCACCGCGTCCACCACCCTGTGGTGGGTCTGCGCGATTCCGATGGGCTGTTGGCGGTCGTCGCGGCGCTGGACGACGGAAAGTGCGACCGATCCGTCATTGAGGCGCTCAGCGCCGCTCCGGCGGACGACCCGCTCGCCCAGGTCCTGCGCTTGCGGTCCTTGGTCTGTCAGGGCAAGCGAGCGGAGGCGCGGGCCCTGTTGACCCTCCTGGAACGCTCGGGGGCGCCGGGATTTGGCCCTGAGGTACGGCGCGTGGCTGCGCGCCTCCGTGACAAGGCGGAGGTTGCGGACCTGCCGGTGTCGCTGTCCGTGGATGGACGCAGCTACCTGCGCCAGAGTCTGTCTGCGGCGACCCAGCGCGCCCACCGCGGTGATGTGGACGGTGCGCTCGCCGAGCTGGACGCCCTCGATGCGCAGCTGCGTGTTGCGTCGCCGCGCCGCCGGATCGCCCGGACTCGGGGCGAGATCCTTCTGGGGGCGGGCCGGCCGGATCTGGCCGCGTGCGCGTTCTACCGCGCGTGGACCCAACACTCGGGGGCCGCTCGGGCGGAGATGTCCGAGAAGCTTGATGCCCTGGCTGAGCAGGGCGTGTCGGGCTGTCAGGTGGAGCTGGGCGAGCGTCTCGAGTCCGAGCACAAGGCCCTGGCGGCGACAAAGGCGTCCAAGCGTCGGGCCGCGGTCGAACGGCTCGCCCGTCGGTACCGCCTCAGTGGCAGAGACCGCCGCGCCCTGGACGCATTGGGGCGCGGCCATGCGCGGGCTGACGCACGCGATCGCGAGGGGGCGCTCGGACCTTATGCGTCCGCGATTACCCAGGCAGACCATCCGGAGATTGCGGCGCGGGCGCGGTTTGATCGCGCCACAGCGTTGCGCCGTCTGGACCGCGATGCGGAGGCGGTTGAGATCTATCTCCACCTGGTTCGCAAGGCGCCGCGCAGTCCGGTGGCTCCCGAAGCCCTCTACCAGGCGGGGCGCCTGTCCGGGTACCTCGGCAAATACCAACAGGCCCGAGATCATCTGGCGACGTTGGTGGTGTCGTACCCAGAGTCCGACCGTATTCCTGACGCCCTGTGGCAGGCGGGCTGGGCAGACTGGCGGCGGGGCGACGTGCCGTCCGCGGTGAAGCTTTTTGAGCATCTTGGCCGGTACCACGGCGCCGAGCGGGATCTCGCGGGACTCCCATTTGAGACCCGGGCCCTCTACTGGCGCGCGCGTGGGCTCGCGCGGCTGGGCCGGAACGCCGAGGCGATCGACGGCTACCGCTACGTCATGGAGCGGTTCCCGCTGACCTATTACGCCGCTCTGGCGCACCATCGGATCGCGTCGCTGGGGGTCCAGCCGCGGGACGCGGTCCCGTTCCTCCCGTCCCTGCCCGCGCCCGTCGATCCTTTGGCGCTGGCAGATCTCGACGCCGTGCAGGTGCCCCTCCACCCCCGGCTGCGCCGCGGCGTCGCCCTGTGGCAGATGGGTCATCACTCCGAGGCGCGGGACGAACTTCACAGCCAGTTGAAATTCAGGGGCGTGCCCCGCGGGGCCGTGGAGATTCTGTCCACGCTTCACGCCGTGGATGAGAATTATCCGGCTGCCCATTGGGTCGCCAGCCGGTATGGCGACTTTGCCGTGGCGCCCTACGAGGGAAACTGGCGCCTGTGGGCCCTGGCTCACCCAGCGCCGCCCGAGCTGTGGAAAGTTGCCCTTGAAGCCGGTCAGGAGACCGGGATGGACCCTGCGCTCGCCATGGCGATCATTCGCCACGAATCGAGCTACAAGACTACCGCCGTGAGCCACCGAGGCGCGGTGGGCGTGATGCAGTTGATGCCCGCCACGGCCCGCTCTGTGTACCGGACCTGGTATGGCAAGGAGGGGCCGACCCGGAAGGGCCTGCGCAAACCATCGAGCAACATCCGCAGCGGCCTGGCCATGTTTGCCCTGCTGGACCATGTGTACTCGGGCAACACGCCGCTGATGATCGCCGCCTACAACGCCGGTCCAGGCGTTTCGGCGCGTTGGTGGCGCGATCGGGGCGATCTTGAGACGGACGCGCTCGTGGAGGAGATGACGTACCCGGGCACCGTCGCCTACCTGAAAAAGGTGCTCGGTTCGTGGTACGCCTACCGAGTGCTCTACGGCGACGGCGCGCCCCCGCCGATACCCCTCAATGTGCCCGATCGGCTCGAGGATTGGGGGCGTCCGGCCACCGATCTTGTCGGGGCGCTCGACACACCCCTGACAACCGAATAATTCCCGGCTAACAACCATGGAGCCAGCGCGTGTTCGTCATCAACGCACTCATGGACGACGCGGAATGCCTTCGCATCCGCCGCCGCCTGCACGAACGAGGAATCCTCGTTTGCGATCTTGAGCGACCAGCCGACGCGGATTCCGCGCACCGACGCTGGTTGGTGGGTACGTTTGCTCTGGCCCCGGTCGTCATGACCCTGGCCCAGGAGACCGTGCCCGTGCTCTACACCGAGCGGGCGCATCCGCTGGAGATTTCCGACAAGCCTGACGGTGAGCTGGGGATGAGCCGGCAGGAGCAGATCGAGTTCTACGGAGCCGAGCGCGTCTGCCGCACAAACAGCTACAAGGGTTCCCTGATGATCGCCATCGCGGCGAACGAGATGGCCCTGTCTGAGCCCAAGCTGCGCGACGCGGAGAGCCCACTGCTGGGACAGGTCATCGAGCGCCTCGGCGAGCAGCCGTCCCAGTGGGTCAGCTCGACGTAGCAGCTCCGTCGCCGCCGGCGGCAATCTCCTTCTTCAACCGACGAATCTCCCGCCGTGCGTCGCGCGCCTGCAGGGTGGTTGCGCTCTCGATGCCGGCTTCCAGACAGGCGAGCGCTGCCGCGAGCTCTCCGGCTTGTTCATGGACCTGGGCGAGCAGCTGCTGGCCCTCCAGGTAGGCGTCGCTGGTCTTCGGGATCGCGGCCCACGTCGTCTTGGCCGCACTCACATCACCGGTGCCGGCCTGACACGTGCCGATCAGCACCGACAGGCGAAAGTCCTTCGGGTCCGCGGTGCGAGCCCTCTCCAACATCGGGAGGGCCTCGGTAAATCGGTCTTGGCTGCACAGCAGGCTGCCCATTGCGCCGAGCAGTCCGGCGTGATCAGGCGCGAGCGCAAGTCCCGCCGCGAATTCGCGCTCAGCGTCATCCAGGGCCGCGCCGTACACAGCCTGTCCGCCGGCGCGCAGGTGTTTGCGCGCGCGGCCGCGGCCCGTGCGTGTGTACGCGATTGCGCCGACGGCGAGGGCCGTCACGGTCAACGGGGGTATCAGAAACAGCCAGGGAACGGCGTCCATCATGGGCGCGGAGCCTATTCCAACTTGACCGCCGACACCAGCCCCGGCAGCATGCGCTGCATGAGTGATCGAGCCCTCCAGCACGCGGTCGCGACCTTGCAAGACAATCCCTCGGTGGACGTGGCCTTTGCCATCGATGCCGGCGGCAGCCTCTTGACCTGGGCCGGCAGCTCGCCCGCATTCTCGCCCACGGGACATTTTACCCCGAGGGACGTCGACGAGGGCAACCACAACCTCTTTCTCGTCGCGATCTCCGGAGATCGCTACCTGGGCATCGTGTTTCGCGATGGCGCCAACGTCGATGACATCCAGACCCTGCTGGACGATTGGCACCGCGCGCTGTCGGCCGACGACGCGTAGACCGCGAATCATCGGCACCCAAAGGAGACCATGATGCCATCGTATACGGACGCCACCGAGCCGTTGCGCGCGCTCGTCGATGCGGAGCTTGAGGCGCGTCTGGGCCGCCTCGAGGGTTCGGACGGGGCCGTACCCGCGGTACTCGCCGGCGCGATGCGGTACGCCGTGCTGGGTGGTGGAAAGCGCGTCCGCCCGGTGCTCGCTTTGGCGGCC
>CALBXO010000459.1 GCA_937890335.1 uncultured Pseudomonadota bacterium
GGGTCGTTGTCCGGGTCCGGGTCGTTGTCCGGGTCCGGGTCGTTGTCCGGGTCCAGGTCGGGGTCCGGATCCGGGTCACCGTCGGGGTCCAGAGTGCCGTTGTTGCCGTCGTCGATTGGGTTGTCGATGTCGTTCGGGTCGTGATCGCCAGGCTGGCTGGGGGCAAACTCGCACCAGCCCAATCCGCTGCCCGGCACCGGATTGCACGAGCCGCTGGCGCACTCGGCACCGCTGGAGCACACCTGGACGCAGACGCGGTCCAGGTCGCGCTGCAGACAGCGCAGCTCCACAGAGCAGTCGGCCGACGAGCGACAGACTTCGCCCATCAGGGCACCGTCCTCGGTGCCCGCCATCTCACCCGTCTCGGCGCACCCTGCAAACGCTGTGGCAGTCACCGCCAGGGACCACAGCACAATCTTCCGAACGCTCATTCGCACACTCCTGTCTCACAGCTGAACTTGGGTCAACCGCAATCGTTGGGCCAGCTGCGCGGATCGGCACGATGAGCAAACCGCCGTGCCAACGTGACACACCCGGCGGCGCGGCAAGTGTCACAGCGCGGCACGCAGGCCACACGAAAACCCGGCGCTGACGCCGACGCAAACGGGGGCGCGGACCGCCCCCCGGAGGGGCCGACCGGTGCGGCGTCGGAGTGAGGATTGGAGTGAGGAATGAGCGCGAAGGTGGGCGAGCGCGCGCTATTTGTAGCCGAGCCAGCCGATGCAGGGCACGCCGTCGTCGGACGTGATGGAGTCCCCCGACACCGTACCGGTGCCAAAATTGACCCACTTGCCCTCCTCCACGTGCGTGCCGTCGCTGAGGGTGCAGGTCAGTCCTCCGAGCACGTAGAGATCCACGCTGGACCCATCGGCCAGGCCCGAGTCGTTCGGGATCGTCACGGCGTACTCTTCGCCCACCGGCACATCGAACTCGGGAGAGAAGGCGTAGACAGCGGCGACGTCGCCGTCGAGGAAACAAAAATCCGCGGCGGAGCCGCCCAACCGGGTCGCCGCGAAGGTTTCCGGTTCCGTACCAATCGGGAAATGATCGGCACTCACCCCACTGATCACGAGGCCGTCGTCGAACATATAGTCGGCGCCAGCGGCGGTACCGCGGGTGGTGTCGTGCAGCTCAAATGACGTGCTCAGTTTCTTGAAACCGGCGTCGTTGCTCGGGTCGAAGTGGCAGTAGGAGGTGGAGCTGTCCGCGTTGGGCACGAGGACCCGGAAGGTGCCCTCCACGATGCAGCGGTTGTTCTCCGGCACGGTGACGGTGAACACACCCTTGTCGTCCGTGTCCCCCGGACGCAGGCAGATCACAGTGTCCACACCAGCCTGCCGGACACAGAGCTGCGCCTTGGCGCCCTCCACGGGGAATCCCTCGGCGTCCACAACCCACCCGGTCACCCACGCGAGCCAGGCCGAGTTGCATTGGCCGGGGGTCGTGTCCAGGTCGCCCGGCGGCTCTGGCAGGACGGGATCGCCCGGCGGGGTTCCACGGTTGTTGTCCCCGTTGTTGCCACCATTGTTGCCGCCGTTGTTGCCGCCGTTGTTGCCGCCGTTGTTCCCGCCGTTGTTCCCGCCGTTGTTGCCGCCGTTGTTGGCACCGTTGTTGGCACCGTTGTTCCCTCCACCCCCGGTGGAGTCGTCGCCGCAGGCAGTACCCATCACCAACAGGGCGCCTGCAATCAGCACCAGAATCCGAGTCTTCATCATCACTTGCTCCGGTTCGTCCTTGCCCCTTCTGGGGTAGCATCTTGCGCGGCCAGCTGCAAAGCCGGTGCCACGGTGGCGGGCTCCACGACCACGAGCAGCGCACCGCGCCGAAGCCCGTCGCCATACATCGATCTTCTTGCGCCCCTGCCGTTTTGTGCGACTGTGTCCTACATGTAGCACATGGAGGTACACCGTGCACCAGGACGAAGAGAACGCAGACAGCCTGACCGCCAAAGAGCGCGACCAGATCGCGAGCCTCATCGCAGACCTCGAAGAGTTCGAAGCGCGCATGGAGCTCAAGGACAAGACCCGGCACCAGAACCCGAAGGCCGGCTTTGTGCCGCTTGGGCCGGACGGCAGGGCACTCGGCCGGCTGCAATTGACCCGCCGCACCCGCTGACCGGGGCGCTCGCTCGCGTTGACCGCCGCGCTCGCTGACAGCACGCCGCAGTTGACCCGCCGCACCCGCTGACAGCACGCGGCGCAGGGGACCCGCCGCACTCGCCGACAGCGCGCCCCCAATCCTACGGTCCGAGGCCCGCCGCGCGAAGCCGCGACCGCTTCCGCTGCGCACGCACCATCCTGACGACAACCACAAGAAGCGACGACGCCGCCAACCCGTGGGTTGGCGGCGTCTTGCCTCACCAAATCACGACGCCCCGGTCTCCCGAAGGCGCGTGACGCCCGCCGTTACTCGATGCAGTGGTCGGGCACGGGCACGTTGGCATCAAGCTCGTGGTACGTCCGCATGGGCTCGCAGCACGCCTCGATGACTTCCACGTCCGGGTCGTAGACCAGGTTGTAGAGGCCCATGGTCAGGCAGCGGCTGTCGATGACCAACCGCATGAAGTCGTCGGCTCGGTGCTGCTCGCGCAGGACGCGCGCCGCCTCGAGCTGCTGGTTGCCGAGCACCAGCACCGGGTGGGTCTGACCGAGCCACGTACCGGCGTTGTGCAGCGCGCGGCGCGCCTGCAGGTACGTCACATGCGCGACGCCCCACTGCCAGTTGCGGACCCAGGCGCCGTCGTTCTCAGACGCCTTGAGGTTCTCGGCCACGGAGGTCATGTCGAGCAGGAACGTCATGTGCTCGAAGTCGCTCAGGGACGTGTCGCCGTTGAGGACGATTCGGTTGAAGTAGTCCTCCGCGTTCTGGAACGCCTCGTACGCGGCGATCAGCTGCTCCTGGCCCGGCACGTTGCCGTCCAGGTCGAGGTAGAGGCCCACCTCGGGCAGCATGTTGACCATCAGCAGGCGGGCCTGCTCGGTGTTCTCCGCTTCCTGCGGCGCCGCGGCGTCGGTGGTGAAGAACCATGCGTTGGCCAGGGCCAGGTAGACCGCGCCCGCGTCGCTCTGGTCGTGCGCCTGTCGGGCCTCGGCGATGCGGTTGTCCGCCTCGGTGTACAGGCTGTAGTTGTCGTCGTTGACGTATTGCGCCCTGCTCTCGCTGTACAGACCATCGTAGAAGTCGATGGCCAGCGTGGCCGTGAGCAGCACCTGTGAGCTGAAATCGGACAGGCCGTTGTCATGGGCGCGGGCGACGTTGATCTTCGCGACCGCGTCCTCCAGCGCCAGGAGCATATTGCCCCACAGCTCTGCGTCGTACCCAGACAGCGCCGCGGTCAGGTACCCCGTCGCGTCGTTGAGGGCCTGCTGCGCCGCCGGAACGTCACTGCGGGCAATCAGCATCGCATCGCGCCACGCGACGACCGAGGAGCGGAAGTCGAACACGCGGAAGTACGTGTTGAGCGTGCCGACATTGCCGGCGCGGTCCGTAGCGGTCATCCGCAACACGAAGTTGCGACCCACCAGCGACTCAAGGCGAATCTTCTCGTCTTGCGTGCAGTGGTCCTCATTGCTGCACTGGTTGTCCGTGATGAGGCGCGAGCCCTGCGGCGGCAGGGTCTGGAGCTGCGGCGCGTCGAACGAGGCGAGCTCAATCGCCTCGCCACCGAACGCCTCGATGGTGGTGCGCAGGGTCACGATGCCGGAGTGCGCATCCTGGGCCCGCACGAGAGTGGCGAGCACACCGCGGTTGGCCGAGGCCGGCCAGGTGTTCACGTCATCCGGGTCCACGCCGCGCTGCGACGGTCCGACGAAGACAATCTGGGTCGGCGTCGCGTCGAAGCCAAAGTCGATGTTCTCGGAAGCGGTCAGGTTCTGACCGCACGCGCTGGTGACGCGCAGGGTGGTGGTGTACCCGCCGGCGGCCACATTGCCCGAGGTCTGGAGAATCCACTGGTTCTCGCTGGACCGGCTCAGGACCGGCTCCAGGTTCGCGCCCTGGAAGAGCACGGAGGGCTCGTCGGTGCAGGACGGGTCGTCGATGACCGCGCGGTACGCGAACGGCGTCGTGTGCCACCCGCTGCGGGTCGGGGACTCCAGCGTGATGGTCGGCGGAGGCGTGTCACCCACCTGGCGGTAGATGCGCACGGTGTCGGTCGCGCTGTTGTTGTTGTTGTCCCGGCAGGTCCACGTGACCGTGGTCCACCGGTTCTCATCAAACTCCTGCGGCGCGTCGTTCGAGCAGCGGATCTCATTGGTAGGCGTACCGTTGTCGCTGACGGTCGGCGCTGCGACCTCGATGGGGTTCGGGTCCACGAAGACGCGGTCCCGACCGGCGTTGACCGTCGGCGGAGTCTCGTCGGTGATGACGACCGTCTGGTTGGCCGTGGCGGAGTTGGCGCTCGGGTGCGCCGCCGTCCACACGACCGTGTGCGTTCCGACCGTGAAGCGGGCGGGCGCGTTGTTGGTCACCGTCACTGCGCCCGGGATGCAGATGCTGGCCTGCGCCGTGCCCAGGTTGACCACCGTACCCGCGGGGTTGTTGGCCTCCATGGTAACCGCGTTCGGGGCGGTCAGGTCCGGTGTGCCGGTGAAGTTCACCGTCACGAGGTGACCCATGGTGCCCACGTTCTGGTCGTCGTCCACCGCCTGCCACAGCACCGTCGTGCGTCCCACGGGGAACACGTCGGGTGCGTTGTTGGTGACCGTCGGGTTCGGGTCGTTGTCGTCGGAGACGACGGGAGTCGGCAGGTCCACCGTGCGACCGTCGCATTGGTCGGTGGTGGTCGTGATGTTCGCCAGCTGCTCGAGGACCGGGTCCGCCGAGCCGCAGACGCTGCCGCCGCGCGGGCCTTCGTCGATGTGGCCCTCGCAGTTGTTGTCGCGGAAGTCGCAAATCTCGTTGGCGCCCGGTGCCACGATGCCCGTGCTGTCGTCGCAGTCGCCATCGCGCTGCACAAAGCCCTGACGGCCCGGACAGACCAGGATGCCGCGCGCCTGGCTTGCGTAGGCCACGCCGCCCTGGATGACGATGTTGCCGTCCACAGCGTCGGAGCCGCGGACCTGGAGGTTGACGACGTTGTCACCGGCCGAGGCGTTCCAGAACGCGCCGGAGATGGTCACGCCGTCGGCGCCGCCATTATTGCCCTTGTAGACGGAGCCAACCTGGGTGCCATCCACAAAGACATCCAGGTAGCGGTCACCGCCCGTCAGGTCGCCGGAGGCGCTGAAGCTCACCCGCACGTCGCCGCGCGCATTTGCCACGGCGTCCAGCGCCCAG
>CALBXO010000460.1 GCA_937890335.1 uncultured Pseudomonadota bacterium
GGCGGCGGCGGCGGCGGCGGCGGCGGCGGCCAGGGTGGCGAGGGTGGCGTTGGCGGCCAGGGCGGCGGCGGCTCCTTCGGCGTCTTCCTCATCAGCTCGGCCATCGTCATCCGCGACAACGACATCCGCACCGCGGCCGGTGGGCGCGGCGGCAACGGCGGCGCCGGAGCCGGAGGCGGAAGCGGTGGCTCGCGAGGCACCCGCGGCGCCGGGGCAGACGACGGAGGTCCCGGCGGCTACGGCGGCTACGGAGCCGGCGGTGGGACTGGAGGCTGTGGTGGGGGCGGTGGCGGCGGAGTCTCGTACGGCATCTGGCGCCACAGCAGCTCGCCGAGCATCGGCGCCAACGACTACACCGTCGGCGCAGGTGGCGCTGGAGGTACTGGCTGTGGGAACGCAGGTTCCACAGGCAGCCGGGGGAACGTACGCTGAATCAGCCAATTGTGAACACCTGGATTCTTGGCCGCGGCCCGCAACACTTTCGCGCCGTGGCGACCCCGGGACTCGAAGACATCGTGGCCGCCGAGCTCACTGCCCTGGGGATGGAGATCACCGAGCGAGACCCCGGCGGCGTCGGCTTTACCGGGCGGCCCCTGGACGCCATGACCGTAAACTTCCTCTCGCGCACCACGGAGCGGGTGTGGGCGCGGGCCACCGACTTCCGTGCGCGCTCCTTCTCCGAGCTGTTCCAAAAGACCCGTCGGCTCAACTGGTCCAGAGTCCTGCAACCCGGTGGTCCGATTGAGGTCGTCGCAGCCAGCCACGGATCGCGGCTCACGCACACCACGCGCATTGGCGACGCCATCGTGAAAGCGCTCGGCGCGACCACTACCGCGGGCGACGTTCCGGTTCAGAAGCTCCTGGCCCGCATCGTGGACGACCGGTGCACGCTGAGCGTCGATATGTCCGGCGACAGGCTGCACATGCGGGGCTATCGTACCGACGGCGCCTCCGCACCACTGCGCGAGACGCGGGCGGCGGGACTGCTGCATTGGGCTGGCTGGACACCCGGCACGCCACTGTACGATCCCTGCTGTGGCTCCGGAACCTTCCTGATCGAGGCCGCTCTGGCTGCCGCGGGCGTCGCGCCTGGCACGCACCGGAGCTTCGCATTTGAGCACTGGCCAAAGTACGACGTCGCCGGGTTCCGAAAGCTCAAGACCGAAGCGGCCGGCGAGCCGGTTCCCACGCCGATCTCGGGGTCCGACGCCGCTGCGCTCGCCGTGAAGGCGACCCAGGAGAACGCGGCGCGCGCCGGGACCCCAATCGAGGTGGCCGAAGCGACGTTCGAGAACGTGCAGCTGCCTGAATCCGCCGGTCTGCTCATCGCGAATCCGCCGTACGGCAAGCGGGTTCGGGCGGACCTGGGCGACACGTGGCGGCAGCTTGGGGCGCTCTACGCACGCGCGCCCGCGTGGAACCGTGTGATCTTGAGCCCGAACAAGCGGCTCTACGACGCGTTTCAGGCTGGATTTGGCGGCGCTGAACCCACAGCGAGGCTGGAGTTCCATCACGGCGGACTGCGCATTCAGGCGCTGCGATGGGGGCCGAGCTAGCGGGCCTGGCCGCGCCGCTGGGCCCTAACGAGTCCCGTTCTCCTTGGCGGTCTCCGAGATCTTGCCCAGAAATGACTTCTTGAGGCTGAGCAACCGCGCGAACTGCGGCTTGTGGTGGTGCAGGTAGAGCGTGTCCAGCGGCTTCTGGATGCCGCCGTCGATCACCAGCTCTCCCATGTCGTAGAACTTGGTCTTGACCGCGTCGTCGTCCTGGGCCGACGCGGGAACCGCTGCCATCACGGCGGCGGAAGCGAACAATACGGCGATGAATCTGCGCATGAGGTCCTCTGCTTGGGGGTATGGGTGCCCCTGCCGGCCCCTGACAACGGCGTGGTTGGCGAGCCGATCTGATTTTGTGCTAGAAACCGCTCCAGGTTGTCACATTGGGAGTGAATCTTATGAAGTCGATGTCCTTGGGATCGATGGTGCTCGCCTTTGCGTTCCTTGCGGGATGCGGTGGCTCGGATGACGGCGGCGGTGGTGGCGGTGGAAACGCAGCCATCGGAGAGAACTGCGGTGGCGATGCCGACTGCCGAGAGGGACTGACGTGTGAAGACGGTGCGTGCACGCAGGGGTGCACCGGCGACTTCGACTGTCCGCTCGGGTTCACCTGCCTGGACACCACGTGCACGGCGACCGGCGGCAACAACCCCAACAACAACCCCAACAACAACCCCAACAACAATCCCAACAACAACCCGAACGCCTGCGATCCCGTCTGCGACGGGGACCAGGAGTGCGTGGACGGAGAGTGCGTCGACATCGAGCCCCCCGCCTGCGACCCGCCGTGTGGCGACGAGCAGGAATGCGTGGACGGTGCGTGCGTCGACATCGAGCCCCCCGCCTGCGACCCGCCCTGCGGTGACGAGCAGGAGTGTGTGGACGGCGCGTGCGTCGACATCGAGCCCCCCGCCTGCGACCCGCCCTGCGGCGACGACCAGGAGTGCGTCGACGGCGCCTGCGTGGACGTGGAGCCCATCTGCGACCCCGCCTGCGAGGATGGCTTCGAGTGCGTGGAGGGCGCGTGCCAGGCGCTCTACCCCACCTGTGAGACAGCGGGCGACCTCTGCGACGACAACACAGACCTCGGCCAGACCTGGACCTGCCTCGTCGCGGACAACACCCAACCCGACGGACCCCGCACCTGCCGCGGCTTGTGCCAGGACACGCCGGACTGCGCGGAGGGCGAGTGGTGCGGCGTCACGGAGGGCACTGAGGTGCCGGTGTGCCTGCCTGGGAACTGCGACGGGATCCTCAGCGACGCCTGCGCGGAAATCGCCGCCAATTGCGAGCGCGTCGCGGACGACGTGTTCGCCTGCATCGGCGTGGGCCCAGGAGGGCCCGGCGCCGCGTGCGCGGGGCTCGGCGCGTGTGATCTGGGACTCGTTTGCCTCGGTGGCTCTTGCGCGCTGGCCTGCGACACCGCCGCAGACGAGGGCGGCTGCGAGGAAGGGGACCTCTGCGTCCCGCTCGATGGGTACGGTGCCGACGCCGGCGCCTGCCAACGCGGCGAACACTGCGTCAACCCCGGAGGCAATTGCGAAGGACCCGGGTGGGACGACAGGCGCCTGCTGTGCGTCAGCGGCAACCCTCTACGCGGCGAGGAGCTGACCTGCCTCCAGGACTGCAGCCGCAACTCGGGGTGCCCCTCGGACCACACCTGCCAGCGCTTTGTGCGCGGACAGGAGTTCCTCGAGGTCTGCGTCGCCGCGAACTGCACGTCGCCTCTTCGCCCCGAGGAGTGCGCAGCGCTCGGCGAAAACGGCGGGAACTGCATCCCCCGGCCCGAGGGCGTCAACCGCTGCCGTCCGGCTGGGCTCCTCGGCGACGGACAAGCCTGCCAGGACCTGGGTGACTGCGCCCCCGGACTGGGTTGCAACGACGGAACCTGCGCTCCCCTGTGCACCATGTTTGGCAACACCTGCGACGAGGGTGAGTTCTGCCGTCCGATTCCGGACGTGCCGGGCACGGGCACCTGTGCGATGGAAGTCTGTGAGCCCGGCTGCCTCGACGGTGAGATCTGCTACCAGGGCGCCTGCGTGGTCGCAGATACCTGCTCGGCAGAGGGTCAACCCTGCGACAACGGCACGCTCGACGGGCCCGGATTCACCTGCGTCGCCGGCGGAGACAGCCGGGACCCGGCGGCCATGAGCTGCCACCGCCTCTGCAACCCGCAGAACGGCGACGGAAACTGCTTCACCGGGTCGTTCTGCACACCGTTCAACCAGCTGGGCATTTGCCTGCGCTCAAACTGCAACGGGCCGTTCGACCTCGAGAGCTGCAACGACGACCAGGGCTGCTACATCGCCCGCAACGACACACCGTACTGCTTCGCGGCGGGCGAGCTGGGCGAGGGCGAAGCGTGCGAGGCCTTCGAGGAGTGCCAGGGCAACCTGTTCTGCTTCCGCGGACAGTGCCAGCGCCACTGCACCTTGCAGGGCGACGAGGAGGCGTGTGGCGAGAACACGTCTTGCCTCCCTGTCCTCGCGGGAGAGTCGATTGGTCTGTGCGGAGACGGCTGCCCGAGCTTCGACACTGTGGACGAGTGCGGCGACGGGCGCAGCTGCTTCCCGCTGGACGACGACAACGGCTTCTGCGTGGACAACGGCGACGGGGAGCTGGGCGACGCGTGCGGCGCGAACGAGGACTGCCCGGCGTTCAGCGGCTGCTACACGGCGACCGGGATCGAGGCCCCCGCATGCACCGCGCTGTGTGACCGGCGCGACGGACTTGGAGACGAGCACTGCGCCGAGGGAGATGTCTGCTTCCAGGGGTTCAACGGCAACGAGGTCACCGGCATCTGTTTTGACGGCTGCACACCGTTCACCGACGAGGCGGACAATGGGTGCGAGACGCCCGGCCAGCTCGGTTGCGTGGCGGTCGACAACCAGGCCCGCGGCTTGTGCATCGAGTCCGGGGACGTGGCCGTTGGGGCGCGCTGCCTCGCCCAGAATGGCGTGTTTGGCGACTGCGTGGGACACGCGGCGTGTGACACGGGCGGCGGCCAGGGGGTGGGCACCTGTCGCAACGTCTGTCGAACCTTCTCCAGCGCCTATGACTACGAGAGCGGCTGCGCAGAAGACGAGGTCTGCGGCCTGTTCGGTTTGGAGTGGGGCGTGTGCACCACCAACTTCCAGAACGAGCGCCCCGCCCCGTTCGAAGACTGCGACCCCGACCGCGCGCTGTGGTGCGACGACGACGTAATCTGCGCCAATTTTGGCCAGGGCGTCGGCCAGTGCATCCCGATCTGTCGCTCGGAGACCGGAGACCCCGACTGTCCCAGCGAGACGACCTGCCAGCTCGGCTTCTTCGTCAACGACAGACTCGGCCTCTGCATGCAGTAGTTGTCTGAAATCGTCGGCGTGCTATCCTGCGGGGGGAAACCCCATCCCTGCAGGAACATGGCACACAAGACGTTCTCGGCACTCGCCGGCATCCTTTTCCTCACATTGGCCCTGGCCACCACGGTCACCGCACAGGAGCTCGTCACGCCGACGACGGTGGTGGGTGTCGCCGTCGACGACGACTGTTGCGGCGCCCAATACCTGATCGACGGCGGTGGACTCGACGGAGAGGGCCTCGCCGCCACCCACGACGCTGTCACCGACCTCGATTATTTCAACCGCTTCTGGATCACTCGGCCCGGCGTGGGGCACCCCCAGACGCTGACGTTCACCTTCTCTCCCGCGGCTACGCTCGAGGGGGTTGCGGTGTGGGCCTCGACCTTCGCGGAGCCGCGAACCGGCCACTACGTCGATGACGGAACGATCACGATGTTCGACGTGGTGGTCCGGCACGACGGCGGGGTCTCCACCGTGACGGGCCTGACGCTCGACGGCGGTGTGAACACCGGACAGTCGCTGTCGTTCGGAGAGACATTCTCCGGCGTCACCGGCTTTGACATCCTCACGCGCGCGGACAACCGACCCAA